>JAFIHO010000234.1 GCA_017849395.1 Hyphomicrobiales bacterium | reverse complement strand
GATCTGGCGGGCCAGCCGAAACGGTCGCGTGCCCGCAAGCTGCACACGCTTTACATCTCCCCCCTGAAAGCCCTCGCAGTTGACGTCGCGCGCAATCTCGATGCGCCCATCGCGGAGATGAACCTTCCGGTATCCGTAGAAACCCGCACCGGCGACACGCCAGCCGCGCGTCGCCAGCGCCAGCGTTATGTACCGCCCGATATTCTGCTCACCACGCCGGAACAGCTTGCGTTGCTGCTCGCCCATCCGGGCGCGCTGAGGCTGTTCGAAGCCCTGAAGACCGTTGTGCTGGACGAACTGCACGCCCTCTACAATTCCAAGCGCGGAGACCTGCTGTCGCTGAGTCTGTCCCGTCTCACCACACTCGCGCCGGGCCATCGCCGTGTCGGCCTGTCGGCGACGGTAAAGGATCCCGAGCCGTTGCAGCGTTTCCTTGTGCCGCAACACACGGATACGAAAGCCGCGCTGGTGGTCGCAAAGGGCGGCGCGCCGCCACAAATCGCCATCAGCGAATCCGACACCTATGTTCGCTGGGCCGGACATCTGGCGCGTCATGCCATGACGGATGTGATGACGGCGATTCATCAATCGAAAACCGCGCTGGTATTCGTCAACACCCGCAGCCAGGCGGAACGCACGTTCCAGGAATTGTGGCGCATCAACGACGACAACCTGCCGATCGCGCTGCATCACGGCAGCCTCGCGCCCGAACAGCGGCGCAAGGTGGAAGCCGCGATGGCCAGGGGCGCGCTGCGTGCCGTGGTCTGCACCTCCACCCTCGACCTTGGCATCGACTGGGGTGCGGTGGACAAGGTCATCTGCATCGGCGCGCCCAAAGGCGCGGCCCGCCTGGTGCAGCGTATCGGCCGGGCCAACCATCGCCTCGACGAACCCAGCGCCGCACTGCTGGTGCCCGCCAATCGTTTCGAAGTGCTGGAATGTCATGCCGCGCGCGACGCGGTGCTGGCGGGCGAACTGGATGGCGAAAGGCTGCGCCCGGGCGCGCTGGATGTTCTGGCCCAGCATGTGTTGGGCACAGCTTGCGCCGCGCCATTCGATGCCGATGCGCTCTATGCCGAAGTCCGCTCCGCCGCCCCCTATGCCGTGTTGACCCGCGCCGATTTCGACGCCGTGGTGGATTTCGTGGCGACCGGCGGGTATGCGCTGCGCAGTTATGACCGCTATGCCCGGCTGCGCCTGACGGCGGACGGAAAATTCCGTCTGGCGCATCCCCGTCTTGGCCAGCAATACCGGCTGAATGTCGGCGTCATCGTCCAGGATCCGATGATCGAGATTCGCCTGCAATCGAAGGGCCGCCCCGCTGGGGGCGGCGGCCGCCGGCTGGGCGAACTGGAGGAATATTTCGTCGAACAGCTCTCCCCCGGCGATACCTTTGTATTCTCGGGCACCGTGCTGCGGTTCGAAGGCCTGCGTGAGGACGCCGCCTATGTCACGCGCGCCAACGATCCCGAAGCGGAAATCCCCAGCTATAACGGAGGTAAATTTCCGCTCTCCACGTTCCTCGCGCAGCGGGTGCGCGAGATGGTGTCGCGTCCCGAAAGCTGGCGCGACCTGCCCGATCCGGTGCAGGAATGGCTCAAGATTCAGGAATGGCGCAGCGTAATCCCTGCGCCCGGTCAGTTGCTGGTCGAGACGTTCCCGCGCGGCAATCGCCATTATCTGGTTTGCTATCCCTTCGAAGGCCGCCTTGCGCACCAGACGCTCGGCATGTTGCTGACGCGGCGGCTGGAGCGGCTGCGCATGCGCCCCATGGGCTTCGTCGCCAATGAATATGCGCTGGCGGTCTGGGCGGCGCGCGATATGGGCAGCGTCGCGATGGATGCGCTGTTCGCGGAGGACATGCTCGGAGACGATCTGGACGCCTGGCTGGCGGACTCAAATCTTTACAAGCGCACATTCCGCAACTGCGCGATGATAGCAGGCCTGATCCAGCGCCGTTTTCCGGGATCGGAAAAAAGCGGGCGCCAGGTGACTTTTTCTTCCGACCTGATCTATGACGTGCTGCGCGAACATGAACCCGACCATGTGCTGCTGCGCGCCACCTATGCCGATGCGGGCACCGGCCTGCTCGACATTGCGCGGCTGGGCGATATGCTGGCCCGCGTCCGCAACCGAATCGTCACGCGGCGGCTGGACCGGGTTTCGCCCCTGGCGGTTCCGGCGCTGCTGGAAATCTCGAAGGAAATGGTCGCGGGCGAGGTGGACGAAGACATCATGCGCGAAAATGAAGATGCGCTGATAGCGGATGCGATGCGTGTGGAATGACCTGACGATCACGGTGAACGGCGAAACCCTTTTGCTGGATGCCAGCGGCGCGGCGTTCAGCTCCGTGCACCGCGCGCTGATCTTCGCCGACCTGCATTTCGAAAAAGGCTCCGCCTATGCGCGCGGGGCGCAATTCCTGCCGCCCTATGACACGCGCGCCACCTTGCTGCGCATGGCGCGGGCCGTGGCGCGGCACAATCCGGCGGTCATCGTGGCGCTGGGGGATTCCTTCCACGACCGGGGCGCGGCGGGCCGTCTTGGACCCGAAGAACGCGCGACGCTGGCGGCGATGGCGCGCGCCGCCCATTTCGTCTGGATCGCCGGCAATCACGATCCCGAACCGCCCGCCTGGCTGGGCGGCGAGATTGCAGAGCACTACCGGCTGGGCGGCCTGGTGCTGCGCCATGAGCCGCAGCCGTGCGCCGAAGCGGGCGAAGTGGCGGGCCATCTGCATCCCTGCGCCAGCGTCGCCAAATGGGGCCGCAGCGTGCGCCGCCGCTGTTTCGTGTCGGACGGCACAAGGCTGGTGCTGCCGTCCTTCGGCGCCTATACGGGCGGCCTGCCGGTGGCCGATGCCGCCATCGCCTCGCTGTTTGCCGGTCCGTTCCACGCCTATATGCTGGGCAGCGATCGCGTTTATGCCATCGCGCAGCGTATGCGGGCCATGGTTTGATGGTGGATTTGCGCGGACATTGTCCAATCCTTTCAACGCTCCGCGCGGGATAGCGTGGGGAAATCCCTGTCCCCATCTGGCGCTTTGAAAAATCGCACCTAACTTGTCTTCGTTATCGCATGGGGTCGTGCCCCATGCGGGCTGTTTGACAAGTGAATCTTTTGGGCCGCCCGGTGCTTCCGGGCCGGATGATTTATGCCTGCTGCCGGAACAGCAGCGACGACAGCCAGCCCATCAGAAGCGCCATGAACACCGTCGCCAGGCCATAGCCGAACGGATTGTTGTGCGCGAAATTGAACATGCGCCGCTCGATGCCGGTCTGGTCGATGAACAGCGGCGTGGACTGGGCGCTGACCACATCACCGTCGCGGAACAGATAGACCTCGACATTATACTGCCCGCGCGGCACATCGGCGGGTACGGGCACGTGCGTACGGAACAAATTCTCGCTCAGAAAGTCGATGCTGCCCGGCGCTTCACGATACAGCCCCCGCCGCGCAAGCTGGCGCAGCGCCGCGTCCCGGAACGGACGCGTATCGTGATGGCTGGAAATTGCGGTGGGCTCCAGACCCTCCATCCCGATGCCATAGCGCGCCATCACATCCGGCGTGGCGACTTTCGCCAGCGGCTGGGTGCTGGCGAGATAGTAATAGGCGGGCATCCCTTCCAGCTTCGCGGCGGCGCGATTGATCCAGACGCCTGCGATCCGGTCGCGGCGGCGCACAATCATGTCGCTGCCCGGTCCGCGCACCACGATGACGATGTCGCGTCCCGCCAGCGCGCCCGACTGTTCGACCGTGCCGAACACCACAATATTGCTGCCGGTATAGTTGGAGGTGATCTCGATCACGTCCTGGCCCAGCCCCGACACGACATCTTCCGCCCGCACGGGCAGCGCCAGCAGCAACAGGACAGGGATCAACAGCCGTTTCACAGCGCCCCCGTCGTCAGGCTGTAGACATCGCCGGGATGCACCACCAGTCCCCAAAGCAGCTTCAGGCACACGGCCAGAACCACCACGGCCAATCCCAGTCTAAGCTGCTCGCCATGCAGCTTGGCCCCGGCGCTGACGCCGAACTGCGCGCCCACCACGCCGCCGGTGACCAGCAACATCGCCAGCACCATGTCCACGGCATAATTGCTGGTGGCCTGCAACAGGGTGGTCACAACGGCCAGTCCGATGATCTGCACCAGCGATGTGCCCATCACCATGCTGGTGGGCATGCGCAGCAGATAGATCATCGCAGGCACCACGATGAAGCCGCCGCCGATGCCCATGATGGCGCTCAACACCCCGACAAGAAAGCCGATACCCGCGGGCGGAATGACGCTGATGTAAAGGCGCGATTGGCGAAACCGCATCCGGAAGGGCAGTTTCTGGATCCAGGGATGGTTGACCGGCTTGACGCTCAGCGCGACGCCTGCCGCCCGGGCGCGCATGGTGGCCAGGCTTTCCTGCAACATCAGCCCGCCGATCGCGCCCAGCATCACCACATAGGTCAGCGACACGATCGTATCCATCTGACCCTGGCGTTCCAGCAGCGCAAAAAGCCAGACACCAGCCATCGTGCCGAAAAGACCGCCGGCCAGCATCACGCCCGCCATGCGGAAATCCACCGCGTTCTTGCGCCATTGCGCCAGAGCGCCGGAAACGGACGAGGCCGTGACATGGCTGAGGGTGGTTGCCACCGCCACGGTGGACGGGATGCCATAAAACACCAGCAGCGGCGTCAGCAAAAAGCCGCCGCCGACGCCGAACATGCCGGACACGAAGCCGACCAGCGCGCCCAGACCGATAATCGTCAGCCAATGGACCGACATTTCCGCGATGGGCAGATAGATTTCCATCGGACAACTTCTTGGGGCGCAACAGGCGGCGCGGCACAGGTTGCGGGGCAATTTGCGCGTCCCGCCAAGGCGGGTCAACCCGCGAAAACAATGCAGGAAATGAAATAGCGGTCAGTTCGGCAGGTCGCCCAGCTCGGGCGGCACATTGGCGGCGCGGCTCAGTTGCCCGGCACGAAAATTCGCGGCTTCGCGCTGGGCGGCGGCGCGTTCGGCGGGGCTCAGGCCCGCGCGCAGCACCGACAGTCGCTGGCGGGATTCTCCGTCGCCCTGCGCCGCCGCGACGGCGTACCATTTATAGGCGTCGGTCATGCTGCGCGGCACGCCATCGCCGCGTTCATACAGCACCGCCAGATTGAACTGGGAATCCGACAGGCCCAGTCCCGCCGCCCGGCCGAACCACAATGCCGCTTCCACCATATTCCTGGTCGTCCCCGCCCCCTCGGCATAGGCGACGGCCAGATTGTGCATGGCCTTGCGATTACCCTGTTTGGCGGCAGCCTCGTACCAGTGCAGGGCCTTGGCCGCATCCT
>JAFIHO010000233.1 GCA_017849395.1 Hyphomicrobiales bacterium | reverse complement strand
TGCAGCAGGGCGTGTCGCGCTGCGCCAGGAAGTTCGGAGAGGAAAGCGTGGAGACCGTCATCGCCGCGATCGAGGGCGACAAACAGGGTCTGGCCGCCGAATCCGCCGATACGCTTTATCACCTGCTGGTGCTGTGGGCCGCGGCGGGCATCACGCCCGGCGAAGTCTATGCGGTGCTGGAAAAGCGTCAGGCGCAATCCGGTCTGGCGGAAAAAGCGGGCCGCGAATAAGCGGCTTCAACAGCCGCTCAATCCTTCTGGTCTTCTTCCGACAGGCTCTTGACCAGATCCAGGACGCGCTTGCGCACCTTGGCGTCCTTGATCTTCATGAAGGCCAGGGAGAGCTGCAAACCTTCGCCGCTGGAAACGAATTCCATCACCGGCGGCGACGCGTCCGGCTCCGCGAAGCCGCGATTGCCCGCAAGCTGTTCGCCGATGCCTTCATAGAAGAAATCGATCGGCACGCCTAGAATGCGCGAAACCTCGAACAGCCGTCCCGCGCCGATGCGGTTCACGCCCTTTTCGTATTTCTGCACTTGCTGAAATGTCAGACCTAACAGATCGCCGAGGCGTTCCTGGCTCATGCCAATCAGCATCCGCCTTATGCGGACGCGGTTGCCGACCTGGATATCAATGGGGTTCGCTTGTTTCTTTGGCACACGACACACAAATCTTATTGCCCGGCTGGAACTTAGCCGCATCCATCCTGCAACTGAACAACTATTTCCTTAACCGGGACGCCGGGCGAGCAGATAGGCCAGCAATGCGGCCATCACAGACAATCCCAGGAACACCAGATCGCCCAGCCTTGCATACAGCGAACGGGGCATCGCTGCGGGAAGCGGGACATCCAGAATGCCGATCTCATCAAGCGGCAGGCTGCTTCGCACACGCCCAAGCGGGTCAACAACCGCGCTGATACCGGTATTGGCCACACGCACAATCGGCAAAGCTTCTTCGATAGCCCTGATCCGCGCGATCAGAAGATGCTGGCGCGGTCCGGCCCAGGGACCGAACCAGGAATCATCGGTGACATTGACGAACCAGCCCGGCCGCCCGCCATGGGCATCGGATGGCGTGACCGCACCCGGAAAAATAACCTCGTAACAGATGAGAGGCGTGACATGGGGCGCGCCGGGCAAGGCATAGCTGCGCGGCCCGTCTCCCGCCGAAAAACCCGCCTCTCCCGCGGTCAATTTGGTGATTCCGATCCTGTTGAGCAGCGGTGCAAAGGGCACATATTCGCCAAACGGCACCAGATGGGACTTGTCGTATACAAGTGGCGGCGCGCCAGGCGCGAACATGTAGAGACTGTTATAAAAGGCGTGGTTGGCGCGCGTGCCGCTGATCCGTTCCGCCCCTGTCACAAGTATTTTTCCGTCGCCGGTCAGTTGGGCGATCTGCTCCAACGCCTCAGGCGAGCGCGCGAGAACGAAGGGCGGGGCAGCCTCGGGCCAGACGATCATGTTGGGATTCCCCGGCCGGAGGCTGAGGTCCATCAGGCGGCTCCAATTGCGCGCCACCAGTTCGGGCCGGTATTTTTCGGCCTGGGGGATGTTGGGCTGCACCAGCCGCAGGCGGATGCCCGCCACATTGTCGGGTGGAGTGATCTGCAGACAGATCGCGCCGAAAATCCAGAACGCGATAAACAGGCTGATCATGGCAACGGGCGCGCTGGCGCGCCGGGGCCGTGAAAACAGGTCCGCCAGGGATGCGCCCAGCAATACCGTCAACAATGAGAGGCCATAGCTTCCGAACAGCGCCGCGCTTTGCAGCATCGCCAGCGAGGCGCCCCAGCCGTGAAGCGGCAGATTCCAGGGTAGACCTGTAAATATATGGCCGCGCAACCATTCCGATACCGTATAGAATACCGCGAATAGGAGATGCCGCGCGGCGCCATACGGCCAGCAACGGGCCGATAGTCCGGCCGACAATGCGCCGAACAACCCCAACCCGGCCGTCAGGAACAGAAGCGCGAAAGGCATCTGCCACAGATGCGCCGACGGATCGACCATGAAGGCGTAGCCGATCCAGTGCAATCCGACGAGGAACTGGCCGAAGGCGAAGGCCCAGCCCGCAATGACCGCCCGGCGAACCGGATGCGCGCCACCGGCATCGAGCAACAGCACCAGCACCGCATAGCCCAGCAGCAGCGCCGGAAAAAATCCGATCGGCGCGAAGCCGGTTGCCGACACCGCGCCAGATGCGAACGCGAACAGGTTGCGACGCCAGCCTTGCAGCGCGCGCACCCAATCGCCGGCCCGAGCCAGCCTTTCGGTGACTCTGTCCAGGGTCATTGCGCTTCCGGCAGCAATGTCTTGGGGGGCCGGATGCGCAGGCGCCGCACCCGGCGCGGGTCGGCTTCCAGCACTTCGAACTCGAACCCGGCAGGATGGGCTATGATCTCGCCACGCTGGGGCACACGGCCCAGCAGCGAAATCACCAGCCCGCCGACACTGTCCACGTCCTCACCGGCTTCATCGGTGGAAAGATCAAGCCCGGTCTCGCGCTTGAAATCGTCAAGGTCCAGCCGCGCATCGGCGACATAGCCATCCGCGTCAGGCTTCAGGCTGACGGCCTCCTCGTCATGCTCGTCGGAAATGTCGCCCACGATCTCCTCGATGACATCCTCGATGGAGACCAGCCCGTCGGTGCCGCCATACTCGTCGATCACCAGCGCCAGATGGGTATGGCCGGTCTGCATCTTGAGCAGCAGATCCAGCAACCGCATCGACGGCGGCACGAACAATATGGGCCGACGCAGCGCCGCGATGCTGGCCTGGGCCGACAGGCAGTAATCGCCTTCCGCCGAGGCATCAAGCAGGCCAAGCACATCCTTCACATGCACCAGGCCCGTGGGATCGTCCAACGTCTCGCGATAAAGCGGAAGGCGGGAATGCTGCGCCTCGCGGAACAGCGCCACCAGTTCGGACAGGGGCATTGATTCATCGGCCGCGACGATGTCAGCGCGGGGGACCATCACGTCCCGAACCTTCAGTTCGCCGAAGCGAAGCAGGTTCGCAAGCATCAGCCGTTCCTGCGCCGACAGGGCGGGCGACTGGCGCTCGCTTTCCTCGATCACCTCTTCCAGGCTTTCGCGAATGGCGGCGGATTGTTCGTCTTCGCCGCGCAGCAGAAGCTGGATGCGTTTCCACAGGGAGGAGGTTTCTTCGCTCAGGCTCACGGCGCCGCCATCCGCGCATAAGGATCGGCAATTCCCAGCCGCGCAAGAATCTTTACTTCCAGCCCTTCCATCTTTTCGGCGTCGCGCGCCTTTTCATGGTCGAACCCTGCCAGATGCAGGATTCCGTGCACCACAAGATGGGCGGCATGATCGGCAATACGCTTGCCCGCGGCCCTGGCTTCGGCGCGGGTGACGCCCCAGGCCAGCGCGATGTCGCCGGCATGCTCTTCATCATTGGGCGCCGCCGGAAAAGACAGCACATTGGTCGGCTTGTCCTTGCCGCGAAAATCATGGTTGAGGCTGCGCAGCCGGTCGTCATCCGCCAGAAGAATGGTGACATGCGCCGAGCGCGGCAGCCCGGATGCCTTCAGTCCGGCCTTTGCGGCGGTCATCACGGCCTTCTTCAGTCCCCGGGATTTGCGCCAGCCTGAATCTTCCATCACCAGCGTAATCCGATCCTCGCTCATGATTTGGCCTGCCTGTTATAGGCCGCAACGATGCGGCCTACGAGGGGATGGCGAACCACGTCGCTTTCCGTGAACCGGGCGATGCCGACGCCTTCGACGCCTTCAAGGATGGAAAGCGCGTCGGACAGGCCCTCGGCGCGGCCGCCCGGAAGATCGCTCTGTGATGGATCGCCGGTCACCACCATCTGCGATTCGTCGCCAAGCCGGGTCAGCGCCATCTTCATCTGGGCGGTGGTGGTATTCTGGGCCTCGTCCAGGATGATGAAGGCACGTGAGAGCGTGCGGCCGCGCATGAAGGCCAGCGGCGCGACCTCGATCACCCCCTGCTCCATCAGGCGCAGGGCGCGGTCGCCGAGCACATCGAACAGCGCGTCGTAAAGCGGGCGAAGATAGGGATCGATCTTCTCCTTCAGATCGCCCGGCAGGAAGCCGAGGCGTTCGCCGGCCTCCAGCGCCGGGCGCGATAGGATCAGCCGCTCCACCCGCTTTTCATGCAGCATATGGGCGGCAAACGCGGCGGCCAGATAGGTCTTGCCGGTACCCGCGGGGCCGATGCCGAACACCAGCGGATTGTTGCGCATCAATTGCAGATAGGCAGCCTGGGCGGGAGAGCGCGGGCGGGTGATGCGCGTGGATGCCGTCTTGATCGCGCCTGGCACGGCGGCGCGATCTTCATCGGTGAAACGCAATTCGGCGTCGACTTCGGCCAGCGTGATGCTTTCGCCCGCGTCGGCGCGGGCATAGAGCGCGTTGAGGATGGCGCTGGCGCGCTCGCGCGCCGGGCCGGTGACCGAAACCAGATTGCCGCGCATCTCGATGCGCACGCCCAGCTTTTGTTCCAGCCGCGCGAAATGCTTCTCATGCGGGCCCGACAGCGCCGCCAGCAGCCGGTTGTCGGCGAACTCAAGGCTGATTTCCGAGCGGTTCTTAGGGCTCAATGCAACACGCCCTTCAGGCTGTTGACGGTGCGCGCGCCGATCCGCACATCGGCGATGCCGCCAATCAGCGCCATATCGCCGTCGGCGTGAACCGGCTGCAAATAGGGCGTGCGCCCGACGACCTGACCCGGATTGCGGCCCGGCTTCTCGAACAGCACCGGCAGGACATGGCCGATCTGTGCGTCGTTGAAATCGTCCTGCTGTTGCAGCAGAAGCTTCTGGAGGGCGTCCAGCCGTTCGGTCTTCACCTTTTCGGAAATCTGCTTCTTCGCGGCGGCGGCGGGTGTGCCGGGCCGCTTGCTGTATTTGAACGAGAAGGCGCCGGCATATTTCACCTGCCGCACCAATTGCATGGTCGCCTCGAAATCCGCGTCGCTTTCGCCGGGAAAGCCAACAATGAAATCCGAGGTCAGCGCGATGTCGGGCCGCGCCGCGCGAATGCGTTCCACCAGGCGCAGATAGGTTTCGGCGGTGTGCTGGCGGTTCATCGCATCCAGCATCGCGTCCGATCCCGACTGCACCGGCAGATGCAGATAGGGCATCAGCTTCTCATTGTCGCCATGCGCGGCGATGAGGTCATCGCCCATGTCGCGGGGATGGCTGGTGGTGTAGCGGATGCGCGCGATGCCTTCGATCTTCGCGAGGGCGTCACACAACCGCGCCAGGCTCCAGCTCCGCCCGGCCGCATCAACGCCGCAATAGGCATTCACATTCTGACCCAGCAGCACGATCTCACGCGTGCCATTGGCCGCCAGGGCGCGCGCTTCGGCCAGCACCGCTTCGGGCGGACGGGAATGTTCCGGCCCGCGCGTATAGGGCACCACGCAGAAGGTGCAGAATTTATCGCAACCTTCCTGCACCGTGAGGAAGGCGGAAATATCGCTGGCCTGCGTCTCGGCGAGAGAGTCGAATTTTTCCAGAGCCGGAAAATCCGCATCCAGCGCGTGACCGCCATCGCGCGCGATGCGGGCGATCATTTCCGGCAGGCGATGATAGGTCTGGGGGCCGACCACCAGATCGACCTGGGGCGCGCGGCGCAGGATTTCCTCGCCCTCGGCCTGGGCGACACAGCCCGCCACGGCGATCAGCAGACCGTCATTCTCCGCTTTCAGATGCCGCAGACGGCCCAGTTCGGAATAGACCTTCTCCGCCGCTTTTTCCCGGATATGGCAGGTGTTGAGGATCACCATGTCCGCCCCTTCGGGCGCGTCCGAGGCGGCATAGCCCAGCGGCGCCAGCAGATCCGCCATCCGGGCGGAATCATAGGCGTTCATCTGGCAGCCATAGGTCTTGACGTAGAGCTTCTTCATCGGCCGGGGTTATCGCGGCGGAGCATAGTAAATTCAATGGGCTATCGGAAACACCGCTTTCGCCCGGCAGGCGGAAACTTCGGCCAGGAATGTCCGCCCTGCGCGAGCGCATCGCGGATAAACATCAGAAAGGGCCCGCCAGCGCGGCGGCCAGTCCGCTGCGAACCTGGGTTTCCGCCTGGCGCGCCAGCGTCTTGCGATCCATGTCATCCAGGCTAAGCGGCTGGTGGAACTCGACAACCACGTCCAGCGGCCCGGCGAGCAGCGCCTCCCACAGATGCGGCATCAATTCCATATCGCCGTACCAGGCAAAGGTCGGTCTGTTTTCCCGTCCCATGGGCAAGCCGTGCAGGCCGACAAAGGCCGCGGTCACCGGCTGGACTTTCACATGCCGCCCACCTTCGAGCACCGATTCCGCCGCTCCCATCAGGGCGCTTTTGAAGGGCAGCACATAATTGCCGTCATGGGAGGTGCCTTCGGGAAACAGGACCAGGCAATCCCCCGCCATCAGCCGGTGGCGAATGGCGTCGCGCGCATTGCCAGTGGAGGCGCGGCGGCTCCGCTCGACGAAAACGGTGCGCTGCAACCGCGCGAGGGTGCCGAAAAAAGGCCAGCCCTTAATCTCCGCCTTGGCGACAAAGGACACGGGCTGGATGGCGGAAAATATCACAATGTCCAGCCAGCTTGTGTGATTGGCGACCAGAAGGACGCCCTCGCCCCTTACCGGCGTGCCGCGCACCTTGATGGAAAGGCCAAACAGGCGGGCCAGGAAACGGTGATAGGCGTGGGGAAATGTGATGCGCGCACGCATCCCCAGCGCCAGGAAAAGCCGTTGAAGCAACATGCCCGGCAGGGTGACGAGCGCAAAAAGGGTGATGATCGCGATAGCGCGCAGGGTCGGCATCGCGGCTCGCTATTGCGGTTTGCGGCCCTTGGGAACGCCATAAAGTTCCAGCCGGTGATCGACCAGTTCGAAGCCAAGCTCTTCGGCGACACGCCGCTGGAGTTTTTCGATATCCTCGTTGCGGAATTCGATCACGCTGCCGGTCTGGATGTCGATCAGGTGATCGTGATGCGCTTCGGTCACTTCCTCATAGCGGGAGCGGCCGTCGCGAAAATCATGCCGCTCCAGGATGCCCGCATCCTCGAACAGCTTTACGGTGCGATAGACGGTTGCGATGGAGATATGCGGATCGATGGCAGAGGCGCGGCGATAAAGCTCCTCGGCATCCGGATGATCGGCTGCGTCCGACAAGACGCGCGCGATGACGCGGCGCTGGTCGGTCATGCGCAGGCCCTTGTCGACACAAAGTTTTTCAATGCGGGTCACGAACTATTCCCTTGAAGGGTATGAGGTTAGGCGAATTCGGGGGACGGCGGAAGCGGCAGGGCGGCTTTTAGCACAAGAGCGTCCTGATCCTGATAGTAGCCCTTGCGCAGGGCCACTGGCCGGAAGCCAAGCCGTTCATACAGGGCCCGCGCCGGCGCGTTATTGCCGCCCACTTCCAGGAACATTTCTGTCGCGCCCAGCGAACAGGCATGTGCTGCGGCCTGCGTGACCAGTCTGCGGCCCAGCCCC
>JAFIHO010000232.1 GCA_017849395.1 Hyphomicrobiales bacterium | reverse complement strand
GCCGCCGCCGCCGCGCCCGATACCATCTCCGTCCTGGTGGGCGATACGGGCATCGGCATGTCCGTCGCCGACATAGACATCGCGTTCCAGCCTTTCGGCCAGGTCGATAACCGGCTGGAGCGCAGATATGAAGGCACCGGCCTTGGCCTGCCCCTGACCAAGGCGCTGGTCGATCTGCATGGCGGCACACTGTCCATCGACAGCGCGCGGGGCGCCGGAACGCGAATCACGGTCACCCTGCCGCGCCGCCAATCCATGCCCGCACTGGCGGAAGCCGTCTAGGCCTTGGTGCCCAATACCGCCACATGCTCCCTGGCGGTCTGGATGCCGCGCACGAAACCGATGGGATCGGCGATGGTCGGCGTGGTCACGGCATCGACCCCGGTGCCTTCGATTCGCACCGTGCCATAGTCGAAGATGCGGCCGATGAACCCCTGCACCACCTTCACGCCCTCGATATTGGGCAGCGCGATCTCGTTGGAGCGCAGGGTGAACAATCCGGTCTTCATCACGAAACGATGACTGGTGACGCCGATCTCGGTCGTCCATTTCCGGATCATCAGCGTCAGGAACATCCAGAGCCCGATCAGGAACAGCGGCACCGTCAGGGTCAGGCCGATCATGCCGGACGAGGATTGCGTATCATTGCCCGCGACATGCAAACCTAGCGCGACCAGCAGCAGCAGGCCGGGAACAAGCAGCATGGCCCATGCGGCGGCGACATAAAGCCCATGGAAATGCGCCCGCGCGATCACCGTCTCGCCGTCGCCCAGCGACCGCTGGATATAGGACGCCATGCATGTCTCCCGCTGTCCACCCAGCTTGCGGTCGGGCCAACCCGCTTTCAAGGCGAAAGTTGGCGCGTCACTTCAAGCCCGGCACGAAAGCCGCCAGATCGCCGTCATTGCGTTCGGGCATGATGCCGCCAATCTTCGCCAGCAGCGCATAGACATTCACATTGTCGAACGGCTCCAGGGTCACGCCCCGGCGAAAGGCGGGACCATGCGCGACGAAGATCGCCGCCATGGCAGGATCGGCGGGATCAAAGCCGTGATCGCCCGGATGTTCTTTCGTCCATCCCGCCTTGACCGCCTTGGTGGTGAAGCCCCAGCCCGTTTCATTGAGGCAGAAGAATTGCGGTACGCGCGGATTGCTGCCGTAATGAAACCGCGCCGGAATCTCGCTCTTGCGCCAGCAGGTGAAGTGGGGATGCGGCGCCAGCAGGATGGCGGCCAGCTCCGAATCCTTGCCTGGCAGGGGATCGATGCCCACCGTCGCCGCCGGCGTGCTGCGGATGCTGGCAATGTCCGGCCCCACAATCTCGTCCAGCACCGTGCTGCGCGCATTGGCGGTGGCGGCCATGCCGTGATCGGAGACGATCACGATATTGGTGCGGGCATACAGGCCGCGCTTTTTCAGTCCCGCCACCAGCGATCCCAGCGCCGCATCGACGCGGCGCAGCGCATCGTTCACCTCTGCCGAATCCGGCCCATGGTCATGTCCCGCCCGGTCCACATCGTCGAAATAGAGAAACTGGATGGTGGCAGGATGATGCGGCAGATCCAGCCAGCCCAGCGCCACCTCCGCGACTTCCTGCGGATCGCGCCCCGCGCGCCAGGGATCGAGATAATTGGGCCGCATCCCGTGAATGGCGACGTTCGCGCCCGGCCATCCGGCCGCGGCGGTCACGCGCCCCTGTTCCTGCGCTGTGTCCCACAATGGCTTGGCCTGTTCCCACCAGCCGGGCAGATCGGGATATTTGCCCTTGGTGGTGAATTTGTCGCGCGAGACGGCATTATCCCACATCGCATTGTCCACGATGCCGTGATGATCGGGATAAAGCCCGGTCGCCAGCGTGTAATGGTTGGGATAGGTGAGTGACGGAAAGGAAGGCCGCATCGCCTTCGCCCGCACACCATCCTTCGCCAGCATCGCCAGATTGGGCGTCACACCGCGTTCGATATAGTCGGCGCGAAAACTGTCAATGGAAATGACGATCAGCAGATTGGCACGCGACGCGGCCTCCGCCGCTTGCGCGAACGACGCCAGCAGCAGGACGATCAGTAACGACAGAAACCGCATCCCCATGCAGCCAGCATAATCCGGCCACATGAAGGCGCAATGTCAGCCGCTCTCAGCGCTCGTCGTGATCCGGCAGCAGGATTTCGCGCACGCCCCCGTGCGCGGATGCGCACATTCAAAAAAGAAGGGCGTGCTACCTCTCGTCGTGATCCGGCAGCAGGATTTCGCGCACGCCCTTATGATTGGGTGCGGAGACCACGCCTTCCTGTTCCATGCGCTCGATCAGGCTGGCGGCGCGGTTGTAACCGATCTGCAAGCGCCGCTGGATGTAGGAGGTGGACGCCTTCTTGTCCCGCGCCACAACCGCCAGCGCCTTGTCATACAGGTCGTCGCCGGATTCGCCATTGCCCTGCCCGAACACGGCATAGGGATCGTCGCCCGATTCCTCGTCCGGTTCCTCGGTGACGGCGTCCAAATATTCCGGCGCGCCCTGCGTCTTCAGGAAGCGCACGACTTCTTCCACCTCATGGTCCGACACGAACGGCCCATGCACGCGGCGGATACGCCCGCCTGCCGCCATGTACAGCATGTCGCCTTGGCCCAGAAGCTGCTCGGCGCCCTGCTCGCCCAGGATGGTGCGGCTGTCGATCTTGGAGGTGACCTGGAACGAGATGCGCGTCGGGAAATTCGCCTTGATGGTGCCGGTGATCACGTCCACCGACGGGCGCTGCGTCGCCGCGATCAGATGGATGCCCGCGGCGCGCGCCATCTGCGCCAGGCGCTGCACCGCGCCCTCGATCTCCTCGCCGGAGATCATCATCCGGTCGGCGACTTAGTCCACCACCACGACGATATAGGGCCTCGCCACGAATTCCAGCAACTCGTCCTCATAGACGGGCTT
>JAFIHO010000231.1 GCA_017849395.1 Hyphomicrobiales bacterium | reverse complement strand
GGCTGGTCCGCTTCCGCACTTTGGGCTGTTATCCGCTGACCGGCGCGATCGACAGCGATGCCGACAGCCTGGAAGGCATCGTCACCGAGATGTTCACCGCCCGTACATCAGAACGCCAGGGGCGTCTGATCGACAGCGACGAGAAGGCTTCGATGGAGAAGAAGAAGAAGGAGGGCTACTTTTGAACGCTCCCGCCACCAACCTGAAAGATTACCTCGCGGAGCAGGAAAAGAAGTCCCTGCTGCGGTTTCTCACCTGCGGCAGCGTCGATGACGGCAAGTCCACCCTGATCGGACGCTTGCTCTACGACACCAAGCTGCTGTTCGAGGATCAGCTTTCGGCGCTGGAGAAGGACTCGAAGAAATACGGCACCACCGGCGAAGACATCGACTTCGCGCTGCTGGTGGACGGGCTGGAGGCGGAACGGGAGCAGGGCATCACCATCGATGTCGCCTACCGTTTCTTCGCCACCGACAAGCGCAAATTCATCGTCGCCGACACCCCGGGCCATGAACAATACACGCGCAACATGGCCACCGGCGCGTCCAACAGCGAGCTGGCGATCATCCTGATCGACGCGCGCAAGGGCGTGCTGACCCAGACGCGCCGCCACGCCTATATCGCCTCCCTGCTGGGCATCCGGCATATCGTCCTGGCGGTGAACAAGATCGACCTGGTCGATTATTCGCAAAGCGTGTTCGACAGCATCGTCGCCGATTTCAACGCGTTCGCCGCGCGGCTGGGTTTCGCCAGTCAGGTGGCGATCCCGATGTCGGCACGGTTCGGCGTCAATGTGATGACGCGCAGCGAACAGACGCCCTGGTACAAGGGTCCCTCGCTGCTGCACCATCTGGAAACGGTGGACGTGGACACGGCACTGGCGGGCAAGCCCTTCCGGCTTCCGGTGCAGTGGGTGAACCGTCCCAACCTGGATTTCCGTGGCTTTTCCGGCACCGTGGCGGGCGGCAGCATCCGGCCGGGTGACCGGATCGCGGTGGCCAAGTCGGGCCGTGCCTCGACCGTCACGCGCATCGTCACCATGGATGGCGACCTGACCGAAGCAGTGGCGGGCGACGCGGTGACGCTGACCCTGGCCGATGAGGTCGATGTGTCACGCGGCGATGTGCTGGTGGCGCCCGATGCGCGGCCCGATGTGTCCGACCAGTTCGCGGCGCATCTGTTGTGGATGGCGGACGAGGAATTGCTGCCGGGCCGCCAATATCTGCTGAAGATGGGCGCGGCCACGGTGCCCGCCTCGGTGTCCGAACTGAAGCACAAGGTCGATGTCAACACGCTGGAGCGTCTGGCGGGCAAGACATTGGCGCTGAACGAGGTCGGCTATGCCAACTTCTCGTTGTCCCAGCCGCTGGCTTTCGATCCGTACAAGGATAATCGCGATACCGGCGGCTTTATCCTGATCGACCGCTTCTCCAACGCCACCGTTGGCGCGGGCATGATCGATTTTGGCCTGCGCCGGGCCACCAATGTCCACTGGCAGGCACTGGACATCAACAAGGCCGCCCGCGCCGCGATGAAGGGCCAAAAGCCCGCGGTGCTGTGGTTCACTGGCCTGTCCGGCTCCGGCAAGTCCACCATCGCCAACCTGGTGGAGAAAAGTCTCGCCGCCGAAGGCAAGCACACCTATCTGCTCGACGGCGACAATGTGCGCCACGGGTTGAACAAGGATCTGGGCTTCACCGACGCCGACCGGGTGGAAAATATCCGCCGCGTGGGCGAGACCGCCAAGCTGTTCGCCGATGCGGGCCTGATCGTGCTGGTGTCCTTCATCTCGCCCTTCCGCTCCGAACGGCGCATGGCGCGCGAACTGTTGCAGCCGGGCGAATTCGTCGAAGTTTTCATCGACACGCCCATCGAGGTGTGCATGCAGCGCGATCCCAAGGGGCTGTACGAAAAGGCCAAGGCGGGCACCATCAAGAACTTCACCGGCATCGACAGCCCCTATGAGGCGCCGGAACATGCCGAACTGTTGGTCAAGACGGTCACCGCGGACGCCGAGACCCACGCCCAGGCGATCGTCGCCTGGCTGCGCGACAAGGGCTATCTGGGCTGACCCAGCGGCGCGGACAAGAGGTGGATAAGCCTCCTGTTTTCGCCGGGAATTCGTGGCTCCCAGCGCGGATAAGGCATGGAAATCGCGCCCGCTCCTTGACGGCGAAGCGGACGAACCCTACATCGCCGTCATCTCCGGAATTGGGTTTCCAGAATGCGCGGCACCGAGATACCGGGAATTCGCTGCCTTGGCCTTGACTGACGCATCGCGTCAGACGCCGTAAAAATCCTTGTACCAGTCCACGAACTTCGGCACGCCCACACTGATCGGTGTCGTCGGCTCGAAGCCCAGGTCGCGGCGGCTGGCGGTGATGTCGGCGTAAGTCGATTCCACATCGCCAGGCTGCATCGGCTCCATCTGCATGACGGCCTTGCGCTGGAGAGCGCGTTCGATCTCGCCGATGAAATCGGTCAGTTTTTCGGATTTGTGGTTGCCCAGATTATAGATCGTGTGCGGCGGTGTTCCGGTGGGCACGCGGTCCAGCGCGCGCACCACGCCGTTCACAATGTCGTCGATATAGGTGAAATCGCGCCACATCTCGCCGCGATTGAACACCTTGATCGGCTCACCCGCGATGATCGCCTTGGTGAACAGGAAGGCCGCCATGTCGGGCCGCCCCCAGGGACCATAGACCGTGAAGAAGCGCAGCCCTGTGGAGGGAATGCCATAGAGGTGGGCATAGGTATGACCGAACAATTCGTCGGCGCGCTTGGTCGCGGCGTAGAGGGAATTCGGCTTCTCCACCGGGTCTTCCACCGCAAAGGGCATCTTCGTGTTGCTGCCATACACGGATGACGAACTGGCATAAACGAAATGCTTCAGCCCCTTCAGCTTGCGGGCGAGTTCCAGCATCACGACCTGGCCCATCACATTCGACGTGACATAGGCATAAGGATCGATCAGCGAATAGCGCACCCCCGCCTGGGCGGCGAGATGCACCACCGTGTCGATCCCGGCGAAATCCTCTGCCAGTTTCAGAACGCCGTCGCGGTCGGCCACGTCCAGCTTGCGGAAGGTGAAACCGGGATGGACCGTCAGCGCATCCAGCCGGGCCTGCTTCAGGCTGACGTCGTAATAGCTGTTGAGATTGTCGATGCCGATGACCGCGTCACCGCGCGAGAGCAGCGCCTGTGCCGTGGCGGCGCCGATAAATCCGGCCGCGCCGGTGACCAGAATCGTCGCCATGAACTGACACACCGCCTCCCGCGGTGAACATCGCCGCGCATCGCCGCCGGGTCAATG
>JAFIHO010000230.1 GCA_017849395.1 Hyphomicrobiales bacterium | reverse complement strand
CGCCTTCGCGGATCACGCCGTTCACGGCGGCTTTCACGAACAGCGACTGGTCGCTCAGAATGGCGATCTTGAGGGACTCGGGCAGTTGCTGCCTGAGCAGCGGCAGGGCGTCCTTGATGCCCTGCACCACGTCCAGGGTGGAAACGACGCCGTTCTTCAGGACCTGGGACAGAACGGCGCGCGAACCATCCACATGCACCACATTGCTTTGCGGGGGATTGCCGTCGCGCACATGGCCGACATCGCGCACGAAGATGGTGGCGCCGCCGACGGTGCGGATCGGAAGATTGTTCATCTCCTCGATCGTCTCGGCGGAATTGTTGAGCTTCACCGCATACTGGTAGGAGCCGATCTTGATGTTGCCCGGCGCGCTGATGAGGTTCTGGTTCGCGATGGCGTTCTGCACATCGGCGGCGGACAGGCCGCGCGCCTGCATGGCCTGGGGATCGAGATCGATCTGCACCTGGCGGTTCTTGCCGCCGAAAGAATAGGGCACCGTGGCGCCATGCACCGTCACCAGGCGCGGGCGCACGAAATTCTGGGAATAGTCCAGCACCTGCTGTTCCGACAATTCCTTGCTCGACAGCGCCATCAGCAGCACCGGCACGGTGGAGGCGTTGTAATTCAGGATGAAGGGCGGCTGCGCGCCGGGCGGGAACTGGCGCAGGGTCGTCTGCGAGGTCGAGGTCACCTGCGAGGTGGCAAGCTGCAAGTTGGCGTCGGGTTGCAGGAATATCTTGACGATGCCCAGTCCCGGCATGGACTGGCTTTCGATGTGTTCGATGTCGTTGACGTTGGACGACAGGATGCGCTCATAGGGCGCGATGATGCGGCCCGCCATCTCCTCAGGTGAGATGTTGGAATAGGTGAAGGCCACCGCGATCACCGGCACCCTGATATTGGGAAAGATGTCGGTCGGCGTCTTCAACGCCGCCACGGGCCCGAAGATCAGGATCAGCAGCGCCATCACCACAAAGGTGTAGGGCCGGTCCAGGGCAACCTTGACGATCCAGGTCATGAGCCCGTGGGCTCCAGGCGGTAGTGTATCATTGCAATGATCATTGTTGACGTGGACGGAAGTTTAATTCGCATCCAGTTCCCTGTTTAACAGATTATAGCTGCAATTCGCTTCTCATTTGCGCCTTTGAATGTCGCAAGCTGTCGCGGCGGACGGGAAATTTCCGTGAAAAAGCCGACAGGCGGCCCTGTTTTCCGGCTTCCGAAATGATTATGTTCATCGGGTTAATCGGGTTTACGCCGGTCATGATCTCTCAGAAAGCGCGGTATGCGCTGCGCGCCCTGCTCTATCTTGCTGCCAAGGGCGACACCATGCCCGTCCAGATCTCGGAAATCGCCGAATCCGAGAATATCCCCCGCAAATTCCTGGAACAGATTCTTCTGGAACTGAAAAAGCCCGGCATCGTCCGCAGTGTTCGCGGAAGGCAGGGGGGGTATGCCCTGGGGCGCTCGGCCAAGGACATCAGCTTCGCCGACGTGTTGCGGGTGACGGACGGGCCCTTGGCCCTGAGCCCCTGCGTCAGCGTCATGGCCTATCGCCCCTGCGAGGATTGTTTCGACGAGGCCGTCTGCGCCATCCGCAAGGCGCTGCTGGCGGCGCGGGACGCCACCGCGGAAATCCTGGAATCCCGCAACCTTGCTACCGCCGCGGCCCAGTTGAAACGCAGCGGCGCGCTTTAGCGCCGCTGCTCAAGACCTCGAAAATTCGCATGTCTGGCTCCCGATTGCAGGCGCGCGCCATGTTACCACGTAATTCCCATTGACTAACTAGAGTTACTGGGGAATATGCTAGCTGCGGGACGAAGTTTCCCGCCGCGTGTTGTTACGGACGCGCGAATGATCTTGAAGGGATATCTCCATGACGCGCTTTTCCACCGTTAGCGGCCTGTTGCTCGCCGCATCCGCTTTGGCCGCCACGCCGGCCTTCGCACAACAGGACACGGCCAATTCCGCGCCGGAAGCGCCCGCAGAAGCGCAAAATCTCCAGCTCGCTCAGGCCGACACGCGGCCCGTTCAGCTCGCGCAGGCGGCGACCAGCAGCGAAACCGTGGTGGTGACGGCGCGGCGCCGCGCTGAAGACGCGCAGGCAATTCCGGTCGCCGTGTCGGTTGTCGGCGCGGACGTGGTCGCCAATACGGGCGCCTACAACATCAACCGCCTCACCCAGCTTCAGCCCAGCCTGCAATTCTATTCGACCAATCCGCGCAATTCGTCGGTGAATATCCGCGGCATCGGCGCGCCGCTCGGACTGACCAATGACGGCATCGAGCAGGGCGTCGGCATCTATGTCGATCAGGTCTATTACAACCGCATCGCCTCCGCGACGCTGGATTTCGTCGATATCGAGCAGATCGAAGTGCTGCGCGGCCCGCAGGGCACGCTCTATGGCAAGAACACCACCGCCGGCGCGATCAATGTCACGACCCGCGCCCCCAGCTTCGAGTTCGAAACGCGCGGCGAAATATCGGGCGGCAATTACGACTTCAAGCAGGCCAAGGCCTCGATCTCCGGCCCGATCACCGACGACATCGCGTTCCGCGTGAGCCTTTCCAATACGACGCGGCGCGGCACCATCTGGAACGTGACCTCCAACAGCTGGGTGAACAGCCAAGACAATCTCGGCCTGCGCGGCTCAGTCCTGTGGAACGCAACCGAAGACCTCAAGCTGACATTGGCGGCCGACTACAATCTGCAGAACCCCAATTGCTGCGTGCAATATTATGCGCGGGTCGGCACGACCCAGCGGGCGCTGAACCGGCAATATGCCTCCCTGGCCGCCGCGCAGAATTATCGTGTCCCCAGCACCAACCCCTTCGACCGCATCACTGACATCGATGCGCCGCTCAGCGCGCGCAACGAACTTGGCGGTGCGTCCCTGGTCGCGGAATGGAATGTGGGCGCGGGCACCATCACCTCCGTCACGGCATGGCGCTACTGGGATTGGGGTCCGAAGAATGACCGCGATTTCACCGGCCTGCCTATCACGCCCCAGTCGCAGAATCCGACCAAGCAGAACCAGTTCACGCAGGAAGTCCGCTACGCCTATGAGGCGGAAAATTACGACTTCGTGGTCGGCGTGTTCGGCTTCAACCAGGGCATTCACACCACCGGCACCGAAAGCCAGGGACCGGCGGCCAGCCGCTGGACGCTCAATCCGGGCAATGTCGCGCCCGGCGCGCCGGGCTGCGGCTCCAGCGCGGCCAACCAGCGCGCCTGCAATCCCGCCGTGCTGAACGGCCTGACCGCTGCCAACGACATCGTCCTGAAGAACACCAGCGCTGCGGTGTTCGGCAAGCTGAACTACAAGCTGACCGACGCCCTCACCATCTCGCCGGGCATCCGCTTCAACTATGACCAGAAGTCCGGCCATTACAGTTCGGTGGTGACCGGCACGGCGTCGGACGGCACGCGCCAGTTGGTTCTCTACACCGGCCCCTATGCCAATGATCCCTGGATCGCGGACCAGCGCGGCGTCCGCCAGCCGCTGTACTATGCGCCGACCCTGGCCAAGTCGAACGTGTCCTACGACCTGAACGTGTCCTACAAGATCGCGGACGATCTGATGGCCTATGTCACCTATGCCAAAAGCTTCAAGAGCGGCGGCATCAACCTGAACGGCATCCCGGTCGACGCCAACAACCAGCCCATCATGGCCGCCGCCACGATCAAGCCGGAAGATGTCAGCGCCTATGAAACCGGCGTGAAGTCGCAATTCCTGGACGGCCTTGCGACCCTCAACGTCACGGGCTTCTGGACGGTCATCAAGAATTACCAGGCCAATGTGAACAATGGCGCGCTGGGCCTGGTGCGCGGCTATCTCGCCAATGCGGGCAAGGTCCAGGTGCGCGGTTTCGAGGCCGAGTTCTCGGTGCAGCCCGCCGAAGGCCTGTCCGCCTATGCCAGCGGCACCTACAACGACCATTCTTATGTGGATTTCAGCGACGCGCCTTGCCCGCCCGAACTGTCCGGCGGCGGCACCGGCCTGCCGATCTCCGCGCCCGGCACGCCCGGCGGCAACAGCCCGGCCAACTGCAACATCTCCGGCCAGTGGCTGCCCGGCATTTCCAACTGGTCCTTCTCTTGGGGCGGCGAAGCCGCCACCCCGGCGAACTTGGTGGGCAAGGAAGGCGAGATCTATTTCGGCTATGACGCCAGCTACCGCTCGAAATTCTCGTCCAACGCCTCGCGGTCGATCTACATGGATGTGGACGCCTATGCGCTGCATAACTTCCGCGTCGGCTTCCGGACACGCGAAGGGGTGAATCTTTTCTTCTGGCTCCGCAACGCCCTGGACCAGAACTACTTCGAACAGCTTGTTCCCACGCCCAGCAACACGGGCCTGATCGCCGGCCAGCCCGGCGATCCCAGAACCTACGGCGCGACGCTCGCCTTCCGGTTCTAGGAAAAGCCTGCGGGGTTGGCGCAAATTGCCAACCCCGTTTTCCTTTTGAAAGCAATATGTCCTAGGCCGCCTTTACGGCCTGTCCGGCGATGTCTCTCGCCACGGCCTCGGCAACCTTGATGCCGTCCACCCCAGCCGACAGGATGCCGCCCGCAAAGCCCGCGCCCTCGCCCGCCGGATAAAGCCCGCGCGTATTGACGCTCTGAAAATCCTCGCCGCGCCGGATGCGGATGGGCGATGAGGTGCGCGTCTCCACCCCGGTCAGTACCGCATCCGCCATGTCGAAGCCGTGAATCTGCCGCCCGAAAGCGGGCAGGGCTTCACGGATCGCGGCGATGGCATAATCAGGCAGACAGGCGGACAAATCGGTCGGCGTGACGCCGGGCCGGTAGGACGGCACCACGCTGCCCAGCGCCGTCGAGGCCCGCCCCGCCAGGAAATCCCCGACACGCTGCGCCGGGGCGCGATAGGAACTGCCACCCGCGACAAAGGCATTGCTCTCCCAATGCCGCTGCAACGCGATGCCCGCCAGCGGATGGCCGGGATAATCCACCTCCGGCGTGATGCCCACCACGATGCCCGCATTGGCGTTGCGCTCGTTGCGCGAATATTGGCTCATACCGTTGGTGACGACCCGGCCTTCCTCCGATGTCGCAGCGACCACCGTGCCGCCCGGACACATGCAGAAACTGTAGACGCTGCGCCCGTTCGATGCGTGATGCACCAGCTTGTAGTCCGCGGCGCCCAGCGCCTTGATACTGCGCCCGAAACGCGCCTTGTCGATCAGGCCTTGCGGATGCTCGATGCGAAAGCCCAGCGAGAATGGCTTGGCCTCGATGGCGATGCCGCGGTCATGCAGCATCTGGAAAATGTCGCGCGCGCTGTGGCCCACCGCCAGCACCACATGATCGGAGGCGATCTCCTCGCCGCTTTCCAGCCGCACACCGCGCATCTGGCCGCCTTCGATCAGAAGATCGGTCACCTTACTGCGGAAACGATATTCGCCGCCCAGCCCCTCGATGGTCTCGCGCATGGATTCCACCATGGTCACAAGCCGGAAAGTGCCGATATGGGGATGCGCCTCGGTCAGGATTTCTTCCGGCGCGCCTGCCTTGACGAATTCGGTCAGCACCTTGCGGCCCAGATGGCGCGGGTCCTTGATCTGACTATAGAGCTTACCATCAGAAAACGTCCCGGCCCCGCCTTCGCCGAACTGCACATTGGATTCCGGATCGAGCACCGAGCGCCGCCACAGCCCCCAGGTATCCTTGGTCCGCTCGCGCACCGCCTTGCCACGTTCCAGGATGATGGGCCGGAAGCCCATCTGCGCCAGCACCAGCGCCGCGAACAATCCGCACGGTCCCGCCCCGATCACCAGCGGGCGTTTGAACCGTGCATTGGTTGTTTCCGGCGCGCGCGCGACAAATTTATAGTCCATGTCCGGCGCCGGCTGGATGTTCGCATCGCGCGCGAACCGGCGCAGCAGCGCCGCCTCATCCTTCACCGTCACATCCACCGTATAGATGAAGGCGATGGCAGACCGGTTGCGCGCGTCGTGGGCGCGCTTGAACACGCTGAACTCCAGCAACGCCTCGGACGGAATCCGCAACCGCTTCAGGATCGCGCTTTTTAGCGCCTCGGGAGCGTGATACAGCGGCAGTTTGATCTGGG
>JAFIHO010000229.1 GCA_017849395.1 Hyphomicrobiales bacterium | reverse complement strand
GCAGCACCGACGCCGCGCCCAGCGCGATGGCCACGATCTCGAAGGATTTATAAAGCGAACTTGTCGTGATGTAGATCAGCAGCCAAGGCAGGGCATAAGCCTCTGCCATGTATTTTCCGCCGGTCAGCAGTCCGACGATGGGCGGTCCTGCCACCGCTGTTCCCACCACAGCCGCGCCGATGGCGATCATGTCGATCTTGACCACCAGCGACAGCGCCGCCTGCAGTCTGCGTCGGTCGCCGATGCGAGCGAAATGCTTCATGACCGACGGTTCCAGAAACGGAAAGATCAGATAGCCGGGCGTGTAGCGCTGGAAGCTGAGAACCAGGCTTTGGGAAAAAGCGAAGCCGGCGAAAGTCTGCACCGCGAGCAGCTTGCCGCCGATGAAGCGGACGATGGCGGGGCTGGAGGCGAACCATGCCATCGAGCTGGCATAGGAACTGAGCGCGATGGCCGTCAGCTCCTTTCGATCCAGCCGTTCCAGTGTTTCGCCCGTATCCTCTGCCGACAGGGCGCGGAACACCGCTGCCAGCAGCACCGCTCCGGCCAGCAGCGATGTGGCGGCCCCGATCTCCAGCACATCCGCCGCGCCATGCACGCCACCGGCAACGACCAGCCAGCACACCAACGCCAGCCGCAGGATCGCTTCGCCAACCGTGACGTTGCGCGACACGCGCTGTTTCATCAGCGCCTGGACCATGGCATCGGCATCGAGCTGCACCACGCCCGCCAGGATGAACAGTCCGCCCACCACCAGCAGCCGTGTCTCCACCGGCCCCGCCAGCCCGGTCAGCCGCAACAGCGCGAAGGTCGCCAGCATCAGCGCCGCCGTGCCCGCGACCCGTACCAGCAGCAGCCACAGGGCAAGCCTGCGGATCGTCCGGTTGCGGATGCGCCATCCCGCCTGTGACACATATTTGGATATGACCCGGGGAATGCCCAGTGACACGGCGGTCTGCATCAAGGTGGCGAAGCCGAACACGAGGGCGAACACGGCATATTCCGCCGCGGGCAGGACGCGCACCAGCACGACCTGGGACGCCAGCAGCACGACCAGCGCCATCAGGCGCCCTGTCAGGAATATGATGGCGTTCTTGGGCATCTCGAATCGCGCCTGCGATCAGGTCCGGCAGTCTGCATGTTTTACCTTAAGCGGGAGCATGTCTTGCGGTCCCACTCCAATCTGCCGCACTTGCCGCATCATGACCCCGATTGTACCCTCGACAAGAGGCTGGCCCGCTTGAACAATCGTCCGCATGAGTGAGCCGTCGCCGATGCCGGGCCGGGTGTCCGCCTTGCAGGAACAGGATGCCTACCGCCCCGACATTGACGGGCTGCGCGCGGTCGCTGTCCTGTCGGTGGTGGTCTTCCATGCCGGCGTCATGGGCCTGCCCGGCGGCTTCATCGGGGTCGACATCTTCTTCGTCATCTCCGGCTACCTGATCGGCGGCCAGATATTCCGCCAGGCCCGGCACGGAACTTTCAGCTACGCCGATTTCTACGCCCGGCGCGTGCGCCGCATACTGCCCGCGCTTTATGCCCTGCTGGCGGTGCTGCTGCTGGCCGGAAGCATCCTGATGACTCCGCTGGAATTGCGCGAGATGGGCAAGGAGGCGGTCGCCACCATCCTGGGGGCGTCGAACATCCTGTTCTACACGGGCGGGGGCTATTTCGGGCCCGCCTCCAATCTGCTGCCGCTGCTGATGACCTGGTCCTTGGGCGTCGAGGAGCAGTTCTACATATTTTTCCCGATCATCGTGTTCCTCATCCTGCGCCTGAAATGGCGGCCGCTTTTTACGCTCTGGGCGCTTTCGCTTATGTCCTTCGTAGGTTCGCTGCTGCTGACAAAGTTCGACCAGCAGGCGGCATTCTATCTGTTGCCAACACGGTCCTGGGAACTGGGCTTGGGTGCGATCCTGGCGCTGTGGGAGCAGCAAAATCCTAGCTCCAGACTTACGGGCCGCGCCGCCGAACTGCTGGCGGGGTCCGCTGCGCTGATGTTGGCAGCAGCGCTGACGCTTTACCGTCCCGCCTTCGCGTTTCCGGGGCTGTATGCGCTGTGGCCCGTGCTGGGCGCCGCCATCCTGATCGCGACCCGGACCTCGTTCGTGAACCGGTGGCTGCTGTCCCATCCCGCAGCTTCGTTCATCGGCAAAGTGTCTTATTCCTTTTATCTGTGGCACTGGCCGCTCATTTATTTCAACCGTGTGCTGTTCGGTGAGGGCAGGGGCCTGCCGCCTCTGGCGCTCATCGCCGGGTCGTTCGTGCTGGCGGTGCTGTCCTGGCGGTTCGTGGAACAACCCTTCCGCAGGCGCAAGCTGGGGACGGCTCAAGTGTTATGGGCCTATGCCGCCCTGGCGCTGGTCCTGAGCGCGCCATTGCTGGCCGTTTATATCAGCGGCGGCTGGCAGAGCCGTCTGCCGCCCGCCGCGAAGTCCTTCGCGGATCAGGTCCGCGTATCGCGGGAAAGTCCCTGTCTCGCGCCTTATGGCGCGGTAACGCCGCAGCATGAAGCGCTGTGTCTGGCGCGTACCGGGCAAAACCGCGTGATCGTGCTGGGCGACAGCCATGCCAGCGCGCTCGCGCCCGGCCTGAAGCATCTGGCAGAGGAAAATGGCTTCGGTTTTGGAGAAATCACCAAATCCTCCTGCCCGCCGCTGGCGGGATTCGCGCTTGTCCTGGCCGACCGGCCCCGGCATTTTGCGGAATGCGTGGCGTTCCAGAAGGCCGCGCTGGACTATGTCGTCCGCCATCCAGACGTGAAGACCGTGGTGTTGGCAGGCTTCTGGTCCAACTATCTGACGCTCACCGAACCGGGCGGCGGCCAGACGTCCCTGTCGGACGCGCTGCGCCGGACGATCGCGGCGCTGCGCGAAGGGGGGCGTCGGGTCGTACTGGTGCAGGATGTGCCAGTCTTCACTATCGATCCCTATGCGCGGGTGGTCGGCGGCATGATGCCCGCACGCCGTGCGCTCACCGAACTAGGCGGTGGCGCCCTAGAAGGCTTCGCAGCCGCGCCCCTGGCCGATACATCCCACGCCGTGCTGCGCGCTGTTTCACAGGACACAAACACGCTGCTGCTCGATCCGGCGCAAAGTCTGTGCCGTGACAATGTCTGCCGCTATCGCGGGACGGACGAACTTTATTACTCGGATTTCCAGCACCTGACCGCGCCAGGGGCCGTCCAGGCGGCGCGGGGCTTCAGGCTTCCCTGACCGTACCCTGCTTGCCCAGCAGTGCCGAGCGCACGCGGCGATACAGTTCCGGCGGCACGACGATGCGGAACAGCAGCGTGGTGGCGAAACGCAGGCTGATCGCGCCGCCCAGCAGCGCGCGCATGATAAGCAGCAATGTCCGGGCCGGGTTCTCGCGGAACAGGAACACGCCGAGATAGCGCGTCTCATAGGCCATCATCGCCTTGGGCGAGAGAACATCCTTGACCGCCGCCATGAAGACACGCCCGCGTTCCAGCGAGGCGGTGCCGCTGAGCCGTCCGGGGCGCACATCGTCATGATACTCCACCAGCGGTTCGGGAATGAGCAGATAGCGCGCGCCCAGGCGGCAGGCGTCGATGGCGAACAGGTGATCCTCGCCGATCGGCAGTTGGCGGAACTGTACCTGCCGCGCCAGTGTGCGCGAGAGGAAAAAAGAGCTTGTCTGGCAGAAGCCGCCGGACGCGAAGATGAATTCGTCCATCGGTTCTTCCGGCCGCTTGCCGCGTACCGGGCGGAGCATCTGACGGCCGCCCGCGACAAGGACGACCGTGCGGGTGACGCAGAACACGCGCTCCGGATCGGGTTCGCGCAGCACGGCTTCCAACTGGCGTTCGAGCTTTTCCGGCTGCCAGCGGTCGTCCGAATCCAGGAAGGCGATGAAGCGGCCGCGCGCCAGGTCGATACCCATGTTGCGGGCCGAAGACGCGCCGCCATTGCTGTCCCGCCGGATGACGCGGATGCGCGGATCGGCGGCATAGGCGGCCAGCGCCTGCACGGGATCGTCTTTCGAACAGTCATCGATGACCAGAAGTTCCCAGTCCGTCATGGTCTGGGCGGCCACCGTGGCCACGGCAGCGGCGATGAAGGACGCGCTGTTGTAGGCCGGCATGACAATGCTGACCTGCGGTGTGGCAACAGGACTGTCCGGATCGGCGTGGCCGCTTGGCATGGCGCGTATTTTCGAAGCGGGCCCGCGCAAAGTAAAGGCCGGCGCAACGCCGCGCCGCGTGAAGCGACAAGGTGCCCCAAAGCGGCACGCTGAAGAAACTTCTGTCCTGCCCGGCCATCGGCTATCGTGGCGGCTGACCGGAGGTACAAATGACGCAGGACAAGCGGGTCATGCTCATCGCGTCGGGAGGCGGCCATTGGGTCCAGCTTTCGCGCATGAGCCCCGCCTTTGAGGGGTTCGATACCCTCTATGTCACGACCCTGGCGGGCAGCCATGCGCCGTCGGGAACCCGGCCGGTGCGGATCGTCCAGGATGCTTCGCGCCAGACACCGTTCCGCATGATCTGGCTCATTCTCCAGTTGATCGGCATCATCGTCAGTTTCCGGCCCAGGGTGGTGATCACCACCGGCGCGGCGCCCGGCGTCCTGGCGCTGCAGATCGCGCGGCTGACCGGTGCGAAGACGGTGTGGATCGACAGCATCGCCAATGCCGAGGAACTTTCGCTGTCCGGGCGGCTGGCGAAAAAACACGCCGATCTGTGGCTGACGCAATGGCCGCATCTGCTTGAGAAATATCCCGGGATCCAGTGCTATGGAGCCATTCTGTGATTCTCGTAGCTGTTGGCACGCAATTCGCCTTCGACCGGCTGGTGCGCGCGGTGGACGACTGGGCCACCCGCACGGGACGTTCCGATGTGGTGGCGCAGATCGGACCGTCGTCCTACAAGCCGCGCAACATCAAGTCTTTTCCGTTCCTGGACCCGTCGCAGTTCGACCAGATGCAGCGCGACGCCACCGCCATCGTCAGTCATGCCGGGATGGGTTCGATCCTGACCGCCATGCAGTATGGTAAGCCCATCATCATCATGCCGCGCGAATTCGCGCGGGGCGAGCATCGCAACGACCATCAGCGCATGACCGCACAGCGCCTCGGCAATGCGCCCGGCGTCTATGTCGCCTATGACGAGGAGGCGCTGGCCCAGCGGCTGG
>JAFIHO010000228.1 GCA_017849395.1 Hyphomicrobiales bacterium | reverse complement strand
GAACAATTTCACGACCATATCGTCGGCTGCCGGGTCGTGATCGAGTTGCCGCCCAAGAGCCAGAAAGCCAGCGGCAATCCGCCAGACGTGCATATTGTGCTGCGGGTTCCGGGCAAGGAAATCGTGGTCAGCAAGGAACTGGCGCATAACGGCCACAAGAAGGCCGCGACTGATGCCTATGCCGTGCTCGACAACGCCTTCGCGGTGGCCCAGCAGCAGTTGAAGGACTGGCGCCGGGTCAGCCATGGCGACGTGAAGCACAAAAACGGCGAAAGCCGGCGCGAGCTATAATTTCTTCCGCATGGCGGCGCTGAGCAGCGCCATTTGCCGCCCCCGGCGCGCGATCGAGCCTTCACCGGTCGCGAAAGGAATAAGGGTGGGGCCGCGAAGATCGCGCGCCAATCAATAATGCGGCGGCGGACTAGAGCCGCTTCCGCATGGCGGCGCTGAGCAGCGCCATCTGCCGCCGATGTATCGGCACGTCGCCGCGCGTTCCCAGCCTGCGCAGATAGAGCGGCACCAGCGCCGCGGGCAGCAGCGTCGCCAGCGCCGTGTCGGGCCGCGCCTTGCGCGCTTCCAGGAAATGGTTGCGCGCGCGCAGCGCGACCTGATGCGCCACAGCGTCCATCCGGTCGTCATCGCGCAGGACGAAAAATTCCTCCGGCGTCAGGTGCATCGCCGACAGAAGATCGAGCGGCATGTAGAGCTTGTGCCGGGCATTGTGGAATGGCAGCGACCGCAGCAGCCCCGTCAGGCCGTAAGCCAGCGCCGCCTCCCGCGCCAGGGCGGGATCGCCGCCCAGGATGCGGATTGCCAGCCGCATCACCGCGCCGCCCGTGGCATCGACATAATTTTCCAATGCCGCGAAATCGGCATGACGGTCGGGGGAGGTATCGAACCCGCGCGCCGCAATCAACGCCTCGAAATCGGCGAGCACCACCTTGCCGGTGGCGAACAGCGCCGCCAGCCCTCGCGCCACGTCATGGTTGCGCGGCGCAGCCCTTGCTGCACCTTCCGCCGTCTCGCGCCACCATTCCAGACGGATCGCGCCCAGCATCGGCTCGCGCACAGTCTCGGCCACCCGCGCCACCTCGGCGTTGAAGGCATAGAGCGCGAAAAGAAAAGGCCGCGCCGCGGCAGGCGCGAACAGGGTCGCGAAATAGCGGTCCGGATCGGCGGTGCGCACCGTGGCGGCCAGCCGGTTGGCGAGCGCGGCGTCCATCTTGCTCCAAATGCAAAGGGCCGCCCGAAGATCCGGGCGGCCCTTGCCAATTTACAGGAAAATCAGGCGAACAGGTGCATCGCAGCCACCATGCTGAACAGCATGGGGACGGACAGCATTGTGTTGACGCGGCTGCAGATCATCGCGGTCTTGCCCGCCGCCGCCTTGTCCGGCGCGGCCAGATCGGGATAGCGGTTGGCGATGTTGAGCGCCTTCTGCTGGTTCGGCCAGATCACGAACCAGACATTGAACCACATGATGGTGCCCAGCCACATGCCGATGCCGATGATGATGTTTTTGGGGTTCGCGAAATTCTCCACCGCGCCGAGCGTATAGGCCTCGACCAGATAATGGTTCCTCAGCGCCAGGATGATGCCCAGCACGATGGTGGCCATCGCCGCCCAGCGGAACCAGAACAACGCCTCCGGCGCGATATAGCCGCTGACGCCCTTTTTGAACTCGTCGGGCACCTTGGGCATGGTCGGGATCTGCACGAAGTTGAAATAGTAGAGCAGGCCGATCCACATGATGCCCGACAGAACGTGCAGCCAGCGCAGCACGAACAGCTCGAAGAACATGCCGTCGAAACCCTGGACCGAGCAATAGAGCCCGACCAGCAGGAACGCGAGCACGAAGGCCGCGATCACCACATTGCGCAGATTGCCGAAAAACGCCGCCATCTATCCCCTCCCCGTCAGACTCGGATGCCGGAACTTTAGAGCAAAAGCCTGCCCCTTTGAAATCGGCAATTTGCCCGGGTTCTTGTCCTGGCTCGCAGGCCGGTCAGATGGTCAGGGTCCGGGGGCGCAGCGTGTTCAGCCAGGTCACAACGATCAGCCTTGTGACGAACACCGCCGTGAAGAAGGAGGTGATGATGCCTACCCCCAGGGCCACGGCGAAGCCGCGCACCGGGCCGCTGCCCAGTTCGAACAGGATCAGCGCGGCGATCAGATGTGTCATGTTGGCGTCGACGATAGTGGCCCGGGCGCGGCGGAAGCCCTGGTCGATGGCGGCCAGCATGCCCCGGCCGTTGCGCTGTTCCTCGCGGATACGCTCGAAGATCAGCACATTGGCGTCCACCGCCATGCCCATGGTCAGCACGATGCCCGCGATACCCGGCAAGGTGAGCGTAGCCCCCATCATGGTCAGGATCGCCAGCAGCAGCACGACATTGAGGGTCAGCGCCACATCGGCGAACAGGCCGAACAGGCCGTAGCGCAGCACCATGAAGAGCGCCACCAGCCCAAGGCCGCCCAATGTCGCGGTGCGTCCCGCCTTCACCGAGTCCGCGCCCATTTCCGCGCCGACAGTGCGCTGGTCGATCACATGCAGCGGCGCGGGCAAAGCGCCTGCGCGCAGCAGCACCGCCAGGTCGGTGGCGGACTTCACCGTATAGCTGCCGGTGATCATGCCCGTGCCGCCCAGGATCGGGTTGATGATGGTGGGCGCGGTAATGACCTGCTTGTCCAGCACCACGGCGAAGCGGTGGCCGACATTGGCCTTGGTGACGTCGCCGAACTGGCGCGCACCCACGCTGTCGAAGCGGAAATTGACATTGGGCATGCCGGTCTGGGGATCGAAGCCCTGCGAGGCGTCGGTCAGCCGGTCGCCCGACACCAGCACCCGGCGATGCACCACGATCTTCTGCGGCGGCACGCCCGGCGGCGAGTCGGCCAAGGGCAGGATTTCGCTGCCGATGGGCGCCGTCAGGGCGTTGGGATCGGCAGCCTCGTCAACCAGCTGAAACGTCATCTTGGCGGTCTTGCCAAGCATGTCGATCATTTCCTTGGGATCCTGCAGGCCCGGCACCTGCACCAGGATGCGGTCGTCGCCGGACCGCTCGATGGTCGGCTCGCGGGTGCCCATCTCGTCGATACGGCGGCGCACCACCTCGATGGACTGGTCCATCACCTGCCCGCGCATGAAAGTCTTGTAGGCCTGAGTCATGGTCAGGGTGAACAAGCCGTTGCCGGGCTCGGCCAGGTCATACTGACGGCTGGTGCTGATCGCCAGCGCGCCGCCGATGGTGGGATTGAGACCCTGCAACAGGGTGCGCGCCTCGGCCTGGCGCGAAGCGTCGGACACGCGCACCGAAACCACATCGCCGCGCTGGCCCAGATCGGTATAGGGAATGCGCGCCTTGCGGAACGCGGCGCGGATGTCGCCCACTAGCGATTCCTCGCGGTCCTTCTGCACCTGCGGCAGGTCCACTTCGAGCAGCATGTAGGAGCCGCCCTTCAGGTCCAGACCCAGGCTGATCGTGTTCTGCAGGAAGCCGGGCAGACGCGCGCGCTGGCTGTCGGTCAGCACATTGGGCAGCGCCACCAGGATGCCCACCACCACGACAATCGCCGTGGCAATCTTGGTCCAGATCGAGATCTGCAACATGCGTCAGCTCTTGGCGTCGGCAGGCTGGCTCTTGGCCCGCACGTCGGTCAGGGCAGATTTGAGAAATTTGACCTGCACATTATCGGCGATCTCGACCAGGACTTCGCCGTCTTCGGCTCCGGGGGCCTTGACCACCTTGCCGACAATGCCGCCTGCGGTGACGACCGTGTCGCCTCGGCGCACATTGTCCACCATCTGTTTCAACTCCTTGGCGCGCTGCTGTTGCGGGCGCCAGAGAAGGAAGTAGAAGATCGCGATCATCGGCAGCGCCAAGGTCAGCGTCTGAATCATCGGATCGGCAGTGTTCATGGGAAGGCAATCTCTTCGGGCGGACGGCGGAAGGCCGGCGCGGGCGGACTATAGCGGCGCGGCTTTCCTTTGCAACCATGGAGAATCAAGGGGTTAGCATGGCAAAACAGGCTCAGAATCAGGGCGCGCTGCTAATGCGCATCACCGAGGCGCTGGAACGGCTGGCGCCGCCGGCTGTCTCCGCCGGCCTGCCAAAGGGCGACGCCTTTGTCTGGGAGCCTGCCGCGGGCGGCCTGGTGCCGGTGCCGCATGTGGCGCATGTCGATCTGGACCTGCTGAAAGGCATCGAAACCCAGCGCGACACATTGCTGGCCAATACGCGCCGCTTTGCCGACGGGCTGCCCGCCAACAATGCGCTTCTGTGGGGCGCGCGCGGCATGGGCAAGTCGTCGCTGGTGAAGGCGGTGCACGAAGAAGTGAACCTCAAGCGCAAGGCACCATTGGCGCTGATCGAGATTCACCGCGAGGACATTGCCAGCCTGCCGCAATTGCTGCGCATCCTGCGCACATCGAAGCGCCGCTTCCTGCTTTATTGCGACGATCTTTCCTTCGACAAGGACGACACCAGCTACAAGTCGCTGAAGGCGGCGCTGGAAGGCGGCATCGAGGGCCGTCCGACCAATACCATCTTCTACGCCACATCGAACCGCCGCCATCTGATGCCGCGCGATCTGGTCGACAATGAGCGCGCCACGGCCATCAATCCCGGCGAGGCGGTGGAGGAGAAGGTTTCACTGTCGGATCGTTTCGGGCTGTGGCTGGGCTTCCACCACTGCGCCCAGGACGAATATCTGGCGATGATCGACGGCTATGCCGCGCATTACAAACTGAAGATCAGTGCCGAGGAGTTGCGCAAGCGCGCATTGGCCTGGGCGATCCAGCGCGGCGGCCGCTCGGGCCGCGTCGCCTGGCAGTTCATCCAGGATTTGGCCGGAGAGCTGGGGCAGCGGCTGGATTAGCTGCTCTTGGCAGACGCCACCAGCAGCGGGTTCGGGTTGACCGGCTTGGTGTCGCGGCGGATTTCGAAATGCAGTTGCGGGCCCGTGACATTACCGGTCTGGCCCGCATAGCCGATGATCTGTCCCGCCTTCACCGTCTCGCCGCGGCTGACCAGCAGGCGGTCGGCATGCGCATAGGCCGTCACATAGCCATCGGCATGTTTGATGAGAACCAGATTGCCATAGTCCTTCAACTCGCTGCCCGCATAAGTGACAGTGCCCCCAGCGGCGGCGCGGATGGGCGCATCCATTGCGGTGGCGATATTGATGCCGTCATTGCGGCCGCCGGTGTCGTTGGCGCCGAAATCGGAAATGACCTTGCCCTGCACCGGCCAGACGAATGCCATCTCCGCATTGCTGTCATAGGAAGGCGCGGACTTCGCAACCATTTTCGGTGCGGGCAGCGGCGCGCTGGCGAGGCCGGCCCGGCTGGGCGGACGGTAAGCGGGGCGCGGCGTCGGCACCGGAGCCGATGCGTCGCGATAGGCATAGGTGCGCGCATCGTTGCGCACCACGGTACGCGGCATGCGATCATTCACGCCCCAGTCGAACACGGTGCGCGGCGTGTCGGTGCTGCAGCCGCCAAGCAGCGGCAACAGAGATGCCATCGCAAGTCTGCGCAAAGAAAGTTCCATGGCAGTGCCTTTCCGGAGTCCCGGATTGGATCATTTATCCCTAAAGGTTGAGAAGGAATTAACCTTGGTAACCGGGCAGCGCGGCAGGTTCCCGGTAACGGTTCGTTAATCGGACCGCAGCGCCGCGCGCATGGTCTTCAGCACCGCATGTTCGGTCAGGTTCAGGTGGAGCGGCGTCACCGCGATGCGGTTGGCGGCGATGGCGCCCAGGTCGCTGTCCTCGGGCGGAATGGTCTGATGCTTGCGCAGCCCGATCCAGTAATAGGCGCGCGAACGCACATCGGTGCGCTGTTCGATCTCGGTGGATTGCAGGTCGTAATGCCCCTGCGGCACCGCCACCACCCCCGTAACTTCCGCCGCGCTGCAGGCGGGGAAATTCATGTTCATCAACGTTCCCTTGGGCCAGCCGATCTCCAGCAGCCGCCGGATCAGATCAGGGGCATGAACTTCGCCCGGCGACCAGTCGATCATGGTGCGCGAATCTTCCTTCGGCTCCTGCGACATGGCGATGGAAGGAATGCCCAGCGCGCAGCCTTCCATCGCGCCCGCCACCGTGCCCGAATAGGTCACGTCGTCGGCCATGTTGGAGCCCCAGTTCACACCCGACAACACCAGATCGGGGCCCTTGTCCTTCAGCACATTCAGGCAGCCCATCATCACGCAGTCGGTGGGTGTGCCGCTGACGGCGAAGCGTTGTTCTGCCACTTTGCGGAGGCGCAACGGCACTGCAAGGCTCATGGAATGGGATGCGCCCGACTGTTCATTCTCCGGCGCGAAAATCCACACATCGTCCGAAATGGCGCGGGCGATCTTCTCGGCGATCAACAGCCCCGGAGCGTGAATGCCATCGTCATTGGTGACAAGAATGCGCATGGTCAGGCTTTTTCGATCTTCACTTTGCCGCCCATATACCCCTGCAGCGCTGAAGGAATGGCTACCGAGCCGTCGGGCTGCTGATAATTCTCCAGGATTGCGACAAGGGTGCGGCCGACCGCCAGACCGGAGCCGTTGAGGGTGTGGACCGGGCCTTTCACCTTGCCGTCCGCCCCACGATAGCGGGTGTTCATGCGGCGGGCCTGGAATTCCCCGCAATTGGAGCAGGAGGAAATCTCGCGGAACGCGCCCTGCCCCGGCAGCCAGACTTCGATATCATAGGTCTTGCGCGCGGAAAAACCCATATCGCCGGTGCAGAGCGTAACGACGCGGTGATGCAGGTCGAGCTTCTTCAGGATTTCCTGCGCCGCATCGGTCATGCGCTCATGTTCGGCGTTGGACTGTTCCGGCGTGGTGATGGACACAAGTTCGACTTTCGAGAACTGGTGCATGCGGATCATGCCCCGCGTGTCACGTCCCGCTGCGCCCGCTTCGGCGCGGAAGCAGGGGGTGAATGCGGTGAAGCGCAGCGGCAGTTCGGCTTCGTTCAGGATTTCGTCCGAGACGTAGTTGGTGAGTGGAACTTCGGCAGTAGGGATAAGCCAATAATTCTCAACCCGAGAAAATACTTCCTCAACTTCCACGACAGGCTTTGCAGAGGCTTGAGCAAGCCTTTTTACTGAGGTCATCACGTCGCCGTGAGCGACAGAATAGAGATCGCCGGTGAACTTTGGTAGCTGACCAGTTCCGAACATCGCTGATCGGCTTACCAGAATCGGAGGGTTAACTTCGGTGTACCCAAACTTCTCCGTATGCGTATCCAGCATCAGGTTAGCGATCGCGCGCTCCAGCCGCGCCAGGTCGCTTTTCAGATAGACGAAACGCGCGCCCGACACTTTGGCGGCGCGTTCGAAATCCATCTGGCCCAGCGCTTCGCCAATCTCGAAATGCTGCCTGGCATTATTCACGCTCGGCTTCGATCCGAAGGCACGTGCCGCGACCGGCACATTCGCCGTCTCGTCCGCGCCATCCGGCACATCGTCGGCGGGCAAATTCACGATCACCGCCAGCGCCTGTTTCAGCGCCTCTTCCTTCTCGCGCTGTTCCGCCTCGCCGTCCTGGATCGCCTGCTTCAATCCGGCGACTTCATCCATCAGCGCCTTGGCCTGTGCCTCTTCCTTCTTCGCCTTGGCCTGGCCGATCAGCTTGGACGCCTCATTGCGCCGCGCCTGTTGTACCTGCAGCCGCGAGAGCAGGTCGCGCAGCGCCTTGTCCTTCTCCAGCACGCCGTCCGCGACGGCTTCGGCATCGGCGATCCCGCGCCGTTTCAGCCCGCGCACAAAGCCCGCCCGGTCGTCGCGGATCGCCCTGATGTCGTGCATAAACCATGTCTCCTTCGGCGGCGGCTTGATGGCACGGGCGCGGCGGGCGGTAAAGCGCCCGATTCATGATTGTCCAATCCTTAAATGGAACCATGGCTTTCAGGGCGATATTTAAGAGCCCCGCAACCGCCGGAACCTATGCTTGAAGGATAAGACGGGGGCGGCTGCCTGACAGGGGCGGCGCACGACGATGACCAGGCCGCAGATCGGCGAAGAAATCACCTTGCGGATTGACCGCCTTTTTCACCGCATGGGCCCCGCGGGCGGCACCATTGCGCTGACCCTGATCGCCGTCGCCGCATCCTGCCTGGCGCATCTGTTGCTGAAACTGTTCCAGGGCGGCTCCACCCCGCTCATCGTATGGTTCAACATCGCGGGCAAGGCGGCGCTGGTGGCCGCGCCGCTGATTCTCTACTCGCGCCGGGTGATCGGCCAGCTGCACGAATCGCGCGCCGCGCTGGAGGAGATGACGCGCCGCCTCGCCATCGCGGCGGAGGAAGCGCATCAGGCCAATCGCGCCAAGTCGGCCTTTCTCGCCAATATGAGCCACGAACTGCGCACGCCGCTGAACGCCATTCTGGGCTTCTCGGAAATCATGAAGGACCAGCATCTGGGTCCGCTCAACAATCCGCGCTACCAGTCCTATACGCGCGACATCCACTCCAGCGGCGTTTATCTGCTGGGCATCATCAATGACGTGCTGGACCTGTCGAAGATCGAGGCCGGCAAGATGACTCTCGACAGCGCCGAGGAGTTCGTACTGGCCGACACCGTCAAGGCCTCCATCGCGATGGTCGAAAGCCTGGGCGACAAGTTCGACGTGCGGCTGGAAGCCGAACTGCCCGCGCCGGATGTGCGCCTGATCGGGGTGGAACGCATGATGCGCCAGATCCTGATCAACCTTTTGGGCAACGCCGTCAAATTCACCCAGGCCGGCGGGGTCGTGCATGTCAGCGCCGGTCCGTGCGTCGGCGGCTATGCCCTGACGGTGAGCGATACCGGCATCGGCATGAGCGAGGAGGATATCGCCCAGGCGCTGACGCCGTTCGGCCAGGTCGGCAACCAGGCGAATATCCGCCATGCGGGCACGGGGCTGGGCCTGCCGCTGGCCAAGGCGATGGTGGAACTGCATGGCGGCGCGATGGAAATCATCAGCGCACCGGGCCAGGGCACCAGCATCGTGCTGACCTTCCCGCTCTCGCGCGTGGCGGGCGCGGCGGCGCGGGCGGCGTAAAAGGGATTTAAGTCGTCGCGACTTCGCGGGCGCGGGCGGCATCTTCCTTCGCGCGGCCGCGTTCGATCATCACCACGCAGAAGATCGACACCTCATACAGAACCACCAGCGGGAAGGCGAGCGCCAGCATCGAATAGGGATCGGGCGGCGTGAACACCGCCGCCAGCGCGAACATGCCGACAATGGCATAGCGGCGCATCTCGCGCAGGCCCTTGGAGGTCACGATGCCCACCTTGCCCAGCAGCGACAGCAGCACCGGCAACTGGAAGGTTATGCCGAACGCCAGGATCAGCGTCATCACGAAGCCGATATATTCGCTGGCCTTGGCTTGCAGTTCGATGCCGATCTCGCCCTGCGTCGCGGCCACCTGGAAACCCAGGAAGAACTCAATGGCGAAGGGCAGCATCAGGTAATAGACGAACGCGCCGCCCATGATGAACAGCACCGGCGTCCACATGAGGAACGGCAGGAAGGCGCGCTTTTCGTGTTTGTACAGGCCCGGCGCGATGAAGGCCCAGAGCTGCCAGGCGATGGCGGGAAAGCCCAGGCACAGACCGCCGAACATGGCGATCTTCACCTTGGTGAAGAACACCTCATACAGCGCGGTATAGATCAGATGGTCGTTCGCCTTGCCCGCCAGCTGGTGGTGCAGCGGCTGGGTCAGGAACATCAGTATCTGGCTGGAGAAGATGAAGGCGACCACAAAGCAGAGCCCGAACGATACCAGCGCCCAGATCAGGCGCTTGCGAAGCTCCAGCAGGTGCTCCATCAGCGGCGCCTTGGTGGCTTCCAGGGCCGCTTCGTCTTCCGGCGTCGGGTTGATCACGGGGTCTTCACGGGTTCGGCGGGCGGGACGCTTTCGGTGACGGCGAATTCACCGCTGCGTGGTTCGGGTCCGATATCCACTTCGGCATTTTCGGTAGCGCTTTCGGCGGCGGCTTCATCGCTCTGGGTCACCGGCACGTCATTGACGGCCATCGCGCTGTCCACGGTGCGGTTCAAATCTTCCATCTCCTGATTCAGATCGGAGACGGGATTGTTCTTCTTCAGCGCCTCGATTTCCTTGCGCAGTTCGTCCAGTTCGGTCTGGCGCGCCATCTCATCGAAGCTGCGGCGGAATTCGGACGCCATGTTGCGCGCCTTGCCCGCCCATCTGCCCGCCATGTGCATCATGCGCGGCAAATCCTTCGGCCCGACGACGACCAGCGCCACCGTCAGCAGGATGAGAATGTGGCTCCAACTGAAGAGATCGAACATCGTGCGGGCAGATCAGACGGTGGTCTTGTCCTTCTCACGCGCCTCGGCGTTGATCACCTTCGGATCTTCCTGCTCCTTCTCGGTCAGGCCCTTCTTGAAGCTGTTGATGCCCTTGCCGAAGTCGCCCATCAGGTCGGAAATCTTGCCCCGGCCGCCGAACAGCACCAGCGCGACCAGCGCCAGAATCACGATATGCCAGAAGCTCATTGCACCCATGACGTTCTCCTTAACCCATTGAAGGGTATACAATAATCGGCGCGATCCGCCCCGCCGCGCCAAGCCTTTGCCCCTGTAAAGCCCCGTGGGACCGAAGGCGCAAGGGCTGTGCGGAAAATCAATGTCTGGCGCGGCGCCTGGGGCGCGGCCCCTGCGGGTGTGTCCATGGGAAATCCCAACCGTTACAACCGATTAAACGCAATCTTGGAATGGAGGGGGGCGGAGCGTATTTGCGGACCAGGCTTTTTGCATGGCCGCCGACCACGACGCCAGCCGGCGGCGGGGCCACCATCTGCGAGCGGAGCATTGCGGCCCAAACCATCCTGGGAACTCTAATGGCCCTGCGGCGTTGTGTGAAGTTAATGTGAAGCGCACGGGACCTGAAGCGCTGGGCAAAAAACACATGGATTTGATGGAGGCCGCGGAAGAGGCCGTCGGAACCGTTTCCGAGGGAAGCAACCGTTACCGGCTGCTGGTCGAATCCGTCACAGACTATGCCATCTACATGCTGGATCCGTCCGGCATCGTGACAAGCTGGAACGCGGGGGCGCAACGCTTCAAGGGTTATACCCCCGCCGAGATCATCGGCCTGCATTTCTCGCGTTTTTATACCGAAGAGGACCGGGCCGCCGACCTGCCACGCCGCGCGCTGGAGACCGCCGCGCGCGAAGGCAAGTTCGAGGTCGAAGGCTGGCGGCTGCGCAAGGATGGCAGCCGCTTCTGGGCGCATGTGGTGATCGACCCCATTCGCGGCCGGAGCGGCCAAATCACCGGCTATGTCAAGATCACGCGCGATCTGACGGAGCGGCGCGAAGCCGAACAGGCGATGCGCCGTAGCCAGG
>JAFIHO010000227.1 GCA_017849395.1 Hyphomicrobiales bacterium | reverse complement strand
TTCCAGATTCGCGGCGTCGGCACCCAGATCATCTCCACCGACAGCGAGTTCGGCGTCGCTTTCAATGTCGATGACGTGTTCTATCATACCGCGCCGGTGGACTCGGCGCAGTTCTACGACCTGGCCGATGTCGAAGTGCTGCGCGGGCCGCAATCGACCCTGTATGGCCGCGGCGCGACGGGCGGCGCGGTCAATGTCACGACGGCGCGCCCCAAGCTGGATGAATTCGCCGCGGGCGGATCGGTCAGTTTCGGCAATTACACCGCCGTCGAAACGCGCGGCATGGTCAACATTCCGCTCATCGAGGACAAGCTGGGTTTCCGCCTGGCGGGCGATTTTGTGCGCCATAGCGGCTTCACACGAAACATCTATCCCGGCGCGGGTCCGGCCGATGGCCGCAACATGTATGGCGTGCGCGCCAGCCTGCGCTGGCAGCCTTTCGACGGCACGACTATCGACCTGATCGCCAGCCATGGCGACGAAACCGACAGCCGCATGCGCGCGCAGAAGCAACTGTGCGACACCGATCCCACCGGCGTGCTGGGCTGTCTGCCCACGCGGCTGACGGGCGGCAGCGGCATGGTCAACCTGAACGCCACCTTCCTGTCCGGGCCGGTATCGCGCCAGGCGCTGGGGACTGTCTTTACGCCGCTCTACACCGCGCTCTATCAGCAGCAGGGCATGGGCCTGCCGCAGGCGCAGGTCGCCGCATTTGCCACCGCCCAGGGCCTTGGCATCACCGACTTGTCGCAACCCTTCGTCCCGCCGGTCGGCGCGGTTCCCAGCGATGCCCGCACCATCAACAGCGACGTCAATCCGATTATGCGCAACCGCAGCAACACCGCGACGCTGCATGCGCGCCAGCGGATCGGCGATTGGCTGAACGCCACCTTTGTCGCCAATTATGCGGATTTCACGCTTTTGTCGCAGCAGAGCTTCGGCAATGCGCCCGCGCCGGAATTCAATCCGGTGCAGCTTGCGACCAGCCTGGGCACATTGCAGCAGACCATCGGTCTTTACGCGATGAACGGGCTTGTGCCTGCTTCCTATGCCAGCCCTACGTCCGGGCCTTATGCCTTCCTGCTCAATCCCAGCGTGGCCGGAACGCTGCCCACATCCAACTTCACCAATCTCGGCATCATCGGCGGCTCGATCAACCGTTACACGTCCCGGCAATTCGCCTATGATCAGTCCTCCGGCCAGGGCAAGCAGGGCAGCTTCGAACTGCGCTTCGCCAGCGATCTTTCGGGGCCGGTGAATTTCCTGGCCGCGGTCTATTACCTGCACGCGGATTCGCCGACCGATTATTATGTCGGCGCCAATACGCTGGATTATGGCCAGGCGCTGATCGGCGCATTGCGCGGTGCGCTTCCGGTCGCCATGGGCGGCGCGGGCCCGCTGTGCAACACGTCCGGATGCATTTTCGGCACGCCCTATTATCACAATGACGGCGTGAAGGGTTCGATCGATTCCCAGGCCATCTATGGCGAGGTCTATTACGACGTCATTCCCGGCGAGCTGAAGCTGACCGGCGGATTGCGCTACACGCGCGACAACAAGCATTACAATGGCCGCATCTCGATCTTCAACGGCGTGATCCCGGTCGGCACCACCAACGAGAACGCGGCGCTGGCCGCACTGGTGGCGCAGGGACAGGCGGATTTCGACGCCGCCGTGCCCGGCGGACAGGCCTATCAGATGACCCGCAGCCGGTTCGACAAGCTGACCGGCCGTGCGGTGGCGACATGGACGCCGAAACTGTCCTTCACCGATGCGACGATGGTCTACACATCCTATTCGCGCGGCTACAAGGCGGGCGGCGCCAATCCGGGCGTGCAGACCAACAACCTGTCGGGCATTCCCGCTTTCTATGCGCCGGAATCCATCGACGCCTATGAGCTGGGCACCAAGAACACGCTGGCGAATGGAACGCTGCAAGCCAACCTGACCGGCTTCCATTATGACTACCGCAACTATCAGATATCCCAGATCATCGCCAACACATCGGTCAACACCAATGTGAATGCGAAGATTTCCGGCCTGGAGGCGGAGCTCAAGATCGCCGCCACGGAACGGCTGGAATTCAGCTTCAACGGGGCGCTGACATCGTCGTCCATCGGCGATTCATCGGCGCTGAACACGCGCAATCCGACGGGCGGCGCGGCCAACACCCTGCTGATCAAGGACGGCACCTTGTCGCCGACCAATGCCAGCAATTGCGTCCTCTATTATTCCGGCAACAATTTCGCGGCCGATTTCGGCGCGCTGCAGTCCCTGTCACAGGGCCTGTTCATCTCGCCTCCGGGCGGGTCATCGGCGCTGCGGTCGGCGGGCGTGGCCAATGCCGCCTTCGGCACCTGCTATGGCGGCACCAACTCGGCCGATCCCTTCTTTGGATTGTCGCTCAACAATCCGGCCATCGCCGCGCTGCTGGCGGGCACCAATTTCAGCCAGACCAATCCCGCCATCCGCGGCACCCTGACCGGCGTCCCGGTGGGACTGAAGGGCAAGCGCCTGCCGCTGGTGTCGTCGGGTTCGATCGGCTTCGGCACGCAATATACCCAGCCCTTCGCGGGGGGGTATGCGCTGACCGGCCGCCTGGATTGGTACTGGCAGGCAGCGATGTTCGGCCAGATATTCAATGACGGCGCCGACCGCATCCCGGCCTATGGCGTGGGCAACGCGCAGTTCACCCTGGCCTCGCCGGACAATTGGCAGGTGCAGGCCTTTGTGCGGAATTTCCTGAATTCCAACAACATGACCGGCTCCTACCTCGCGGCGCCGACGCAAGGCCTGTTCACCGGCGCTTTCTATGGCGACCCGCGCACCTTTGGGCTGATGCTGACCGTGAATTACTGAGAGCGTCTCGCGGACATTACTCGGCGGGAACGTGCGCCGTGCCCGTGCCGTGTGTTCCGGTGCGGGCGGCGGATTTGCTCTCGCCCGCCATCCGGTCGAGATAGGTGTAGATCACCGGCGTGATGTAGAGCGTCAGCAACTGCGACAGCAGAAGCCCGCCCGCCACGGCCAGGCCCAGCGGGCGGCGGGAATCCGCCCCCGCGCCCACGCCCAGCGCGATGGGCAGCGTGCCCATCATCGCCGCCATGGTGGTCATCATGATGGGGCGGAAGCGGGTGATCGCGGCTTCGAAGATCGCTTCTTCGGGGCCGATGCCGTCCTGGCGCTGCCGGTTGAGCGCTAAGTCGATCATCATGATCGCGTTCTTCTTCACGATGCCGATCAGCATGATCATGCCGACAAAGGCGTAGAGCGTCAGCGGCAGGCCGAAAATGTAGAGCGTCAGCAGCGCGCCGACCGCGGCGCTGGGCAGGCCCGACAGGATGGTGAGCGGGTGGATGAAGCTCTCATACAGGATGCCCAGGATGATGTAGACCACCACCATCGCGATGACGAGCAGCAGGCCCATATTCTGGGTGGAACTCTGGAACGCCGCGGCCGTGCCCTGATAGGTGCCGTTGATCGTGTCGGGCATCCCCAGTTCCTGGTTGGCGCGATTGATGCCGTTCACCGCGTCGGACAGGGCGGTGCCTGCACCCAGATCGAAGGAGATCGTCACGGCGGGTACCTGGCCCGCATGATTGACCGACAGCGGCACGGTGCTGGCGGTGATCTTGGTCACCGCGTTGAGCGGCACGAGCTGGCCGCCCTGCGCCGTCACATAGACACGTTCCAGGGTCGAGGCGTCGCGCTGATATTGCGGCAGCAGCTCCAGGATGACTTCATACTGGTCGGTGGAGGTGTTGATCTGCGAGATCTGCTGGCCGCCGAACGCCGATCCCAGCGCGCTTTGAATTTGTTGCGGCGACACGCCCAGGGCGGCGGCGCGGTCGCGGTCGATATCGACATGCACCGAGGGCATCGCCGCGTCATAGTCGCTGTTGATGTCGACGATGCCCGGCGTCTCGCGCAGCCGCTGG
>JAFIHO010000226.1 GCA_017849395.1 Hyphomicrobiales bacterium | reverse complement strand
TGGGCGTGCTGGTGCCGGTGATTTCCGAGAGCAATTATATCATCGAGCCGATCAAGATATTTCCGCGCTACGCCATTTCGCTGTCCACGGCGCAAATCGTTTCGTTGTGCCTTGTCACCTTCGTGACCTGGAGCAACAGCCGCGGCCTGAAATACGGCAAGGGCGTGCAGAATGTGTTCACCACCGCCAAGATCGGATCGCTGGTCGGTGTCATCCTAATCGGTTGTCTGCTGGGCTGGAACTACGCCGCAGTACACGGCAATTTCGGGGATGCCTGGACGCCGAAAAATGTATTGCCGCCCGCCGAAGGCATTTCGCCGCTGACCGGGCTTGGCATTCTGATTGCGCTTTGCACGTCACAGATCGGTTCACTGTTTGCCGCCGACGCCTGGAACAACATCACTTTCACCGCGGGCGAGGTGCGTAATCCGGCCAGAAATGTGCCGTTGTCGCTGGCGCTGGGCACCATCATCGTGATGGGGCTCTATATGCTGGCTAATTTCGCCTACATGGTGGTTCTGCCCTTCAGCGAGATGCAGACCGCGCCGTCGGATAGAGTGGCCGCCGCGATGATGGAGGCGATCTTCCCCGGCATCGGCGCCAGCATCATCGCCGTCGTCATCATGGTCTCGGCCTTTGGCTGCATGAACGGCATGATCCTGTCGGGTGCGCGCGCCTATTTCGCCATGGCGCTGGACGGGCTGTTCTTCAAACGCGCGGGCGACCTCAACAAGGCCAAGGTGCCGGGACCCGCGCTGGGCATGCAGGCTTTGTGGGTTGCTGTTCTGGTGCTGTTGCGTACCTATGATCCCGAGACCGGGAAATACGGCAACCTGTACAGCAATCTGCTGGATTATGTCGTTTCGGCGGCCCTGATCTTCTACATTCTCACCATCGCAGGGCTGTTCCGGCTCCGCAAAACCCGGCCCGACATGGCGCGCCCCTATCGGGCTTTCGGTTACCCGCTGGTGCCGGCCTTCTACATCATTTCGGCGGTGGTGATCCTCGCGGTCCTGTTCCTCTACCGGCCCGCCACCACCATTCCGGGGGTGGTCATCGTTGCGATCGGCGTACCAGTTTATTTTGTGTTTCGTGCAAGATCGCGGTCTGGCACAAGCTATTCTGATCCGGATCAATAGGGCCTTTCATGCGGGTTGGGGTAGACGAAGCCATTGCCGAAGCACAATTGCGCCTGTTCGAGGGCGTGGAGCTGTTGCGGATTCCGGCCGATCCGCAACAGGACATCGCGGTTGATTTCTGGATTCCCGCGGTGTCACGGGCAACGGCGGCGCGGCAATGGCCGCGCCTGACCGGCGTCAAGGTGGTGCATGGCTTGTGGGCGGGCGTGGAATGGTTGCGTCCGATGATCCCCAAGGACGTTACTCTCTGCAATGGACGCGGTGTGTTCGATACGCCCGTGGCCGAATGGGTGGTTGGGGTTATCCTGGCGACGCAGAAATACCTGCCTTTCTATCTTTCCCTGCAGGCGCGCGGCGACTGGGCTGGAAAGCGCGGCGCGGAAGAATTGTTCATGATGACCGAGGGGGCGGAGCGCGACGCGGAGTTTCCTGCCCTGGCCGATGAAGTTTTCGGGAAGACAGTGCTGATCGTTGGCTATGGCTCCATCGGCAAGGCGGTGGAGGCGCGGCTTGCGCCCTTCGGCTGCTCCATCCTGCGCGTGGCGCGCACCGCGCGGGACGGGATCGAGCCGGTCTCTGCGCTGGACGGCCTGTTGCCGCGCGCCGATATCGTGGTGCTCATCATGCCTTCCACGCCCGATACGCGGCACCTGTTCGACGCGGACCGCCTGGCGCGCATGAAGCGGGGGGCACTGTTGGTTAATGCGGGGCGGGGATCGGTGATCGACACGGACGCCCTTGTGGCGGCACTTGCGGACAAGCGGCTGCGGGCCGCGCTGGATGTGACCGATCCCGAACCGTTGCCGCCCGAGCATCCACTGTGGCGGGCCCCCAATGTGCTGATTACCCCGCATGTCGCCAGTGACACGCCTCGCGCCATGGAGAAGGCCGTCGCCTTTGTGGCCTTGCAGGCCGGGCGGTATGCGCGGGGCGAGGCGCTTGAGAATGTGATAACCGGCGACTATTGATAGGACCATGAGCGATACAGAAGCCGTCCGGCAAGCCAAGATCGACCTGACCTGTGCCCTGCGCACCGCCCATGCGATGGGCCTCAGCGAGGGTATCTGCAACCATTTCAGCTATCGCGTGCCGGGCGACGATGGGCCGGAGCATTTCCTCATCAATCCGCAGGGCGTCTATTGGGCGGAGATGGTGCCGTCCGACATCGTGACGGTCGATGTGAACGGCAACAAGGTGGCGGGCAACCGGCCGGTGGAGCCGACCGCCTTTTTTATCCATAGCCGGGTGCATCGTCATAAGAAGAACACGCGCTGCGTGATGCACACCCATATGCCCTACACCACCTCGCTTACGCTGGTCGAAAACGGGCGGCTGGAATGGTGCAACCAGAATGCGCTGCGCTTCTTCGGCCGCGTCGCCTATGACGACGTCTATAACGGCTTGGCGCTGGGCGAAGCCGAGGGTGGTCGGATT
>JAFIHO010000225.1 GCA_017849395.1 Hyphomicrobiales bacterium | reverse complement strand
CAGCGGATAACAGCCCAAAGTGCGGAAGCGGACCAGCCGGTCTTCCACCGTCTCACCCGGCAACAATTTCATGCGCTCGTCATCGCGCATGATCAGCGTGCCGCCGCGTTCCACGACAGGACGCTTTTTTGCGAAATAGAGCGGCACGATGGGAATATTCTCGGCAAGGATGTATTGCCAGATGTCCAGCTCGGTCCAGTTGGACAGCGGGAACACGCGGATGGATTCACCCTTGTTGATACGCGTGTTGTAGACGCGCCAGAGTTCGGGCCGCTGGTTCTTGGGGTCCCAGGCATGGGTGGCGGTGCGGAAGGAGAAGATGCGCTCCTTGGCGCGGCTCTTTTCCTCGTCACGGCGTGCGCCGCCGAACGCAGCGTCGAAGCCATACTTGTCGAGCGCCTGTTTCAACGACTCGGTTTTCATTACCTGGGTATGCAGGGACGAACCGGAGTCGAACGGATTGATGCCGCGCTTCACACCGTCCTCATTGATATGGACGATCAAATCCAGACCCAGCCGCTTCGCCGTATCGTCGCGAAACTGGATCATCTCCCGGAATTTCCAGGTCGTATCGACATGCAGCAGCGGGAAAGGCGGCTTGGAGGGATAGAAGGCCTTCATCGCCAGATGCAGCATCACCGAGCTGTCCTTGCCGATGGAATAGAGCATCACCGGCTTGTCGAACTCCGCCGCAACCTCGCGCATGATGTGGATGCTTTCGGCCTCCAGCCTGCGCAAATGGGAAATCACATTTTTATTGCTGGACAATTCTAGCTATCCCAAATTTGAACTGTGAAATAGGCCGAAACCGCAGGCGTTGCAAGAGACCGGCCGTCGCAGAAGGACATCGCCTCTTTTGCAGCTATTTCAGTAGCTTGACGGCTGTGGCGGGTGGGACGGCCTGAACTTCGACTGAAAAACGCACCCGGCCGATGGAGCGGCCATCGACCGTCTCGATGTTGACCCGCCACTGTCCCTGCCGCGGGGCGGTCTTGTAGGTATAGAAGCGGTAGCCATTTTCCCGCCCGCCTTCGATGGCGATATCCCGCCATTGTTGGGTCTTCCAGCCGCTGTCGGCAGGATCCTGCCACTGCCATTCGTGCCGGATCAGCGTGCGCAACCCGTGAGGCGCGAACACGGCGCTGTAGATATACAGCCGCGCCTTGGGCTGAACATGCATGACGGGATAGGTGCCGAACAGATCGCGCCAGCGTGCGGGAATCTCCTCGGCCGCCGCCCGGAAGACGTCGCCGGTCCGCTTCACATTGTGATAGACGCCCGCGTCCGTCAGAACCAGCGGCAGCGGAGGGAACACGCGGGCGAAATAGAACAGGTTGATCAGCGCCGCGATGGCGACCGCGCCCCAGACAATCTGGCGGCGCGCGCCCTGAAAGCGTTCTGGCCCCAATCGCGCCAGGCTCATGGCATATAGAAAGAACAACAGTCCTGCCACGCCGCCGCTGATCAGGAAGGGAACGGTTCCGATGCGCCCCAGCACCATCGGCACGAGGAAAATCGCGTAGGAATAGATGGTGAAGAAGAACAGCAGCGCAGCAAACACCAGCCGCGAGTGATAGTGACGGAAATATTCGCTGCCGATGAAGATCGCCAGCATAAACAGCAGAAAGGGCCAGGACGCCAGCACCGAGGCGCTGCGGATATAGAACACGCAAAACCCGCTCAACAGGCAGCCCAGCGCAAACTGAATAGTCGCGAGCAAAATGGTGCGGACACGCGCGGATGGCCGTTCCGCCTCGGGCCGGGATTCCAGCCCATGCATCAGAGCGATAGCGACGCCCGCCACCAGCAGATAGACGATGAACACGGCCTGGGTGATCGCATGGTCTATGCTTCCGAACGCCCAACTATCAAAGGCGAAGCCGCCCACCATCGCCACCGCCGACAAATGGCGCTCATGCGCCTTTGCCCAGGTCAGGGTCGGCTGAAAGGCGGTTTCGAAGGCAAGGACGCGCATGCAGGGGGAATTACAGCGACCGCCGGCCAGATAACAGCCCGGACTTGTCCGGAATATGGCTGGAGCAGCGCATCATTGGGCGGGTCAGAAATTGATTGTCACCGCCGCCTCGAACGACGCCAGGAAGCCGCGCTGCGGCCGCGGCTGGTCGTCCTGCAGGCGCGCAGCAAGATCCAGCCTGAAGCCCCGCATCGGCAGCGTCACCCGCGCCTCGCCCATGTTCACGGTAACAGGGGCCGCGGTGACGGAATTATAGAACGACAGGATGTCGGACGCGATCTGCGGGTGGGAAATTGTCGCGTGATGAAAGCTCAACTGGTAAAAACGACCTGTATCGCCGCTCCAGCTCCCCTGCAGCGAAAGCAGCCGGGAATCGCTGTCTAGGCTAAAGCCCAGCGAACGGCCACGGTATCGCATGCCATCAAGATAGCTGTAATTGTTATAGGAAAAACCATGAATGACGCTGCCGAAACTGAAAATATCGACCGTGGGAATGGAGTCGGTATATTCGGCCGTTAGACGCAGGGTACGATCCGCAGTCATTAGGAATAGCGTCCCGCCGAATAGATGGCTGGTACCGGAACGGGTGAAGGGCGAGGAATCCTCATTCATCAATTGTATGTAGATCTCGAAAGGTGTCCGACCCAGGGCGCCGCTGTATTTGATGTCGATTTGCCCCTGGTCGTTGGTCCTGTTCATCACTGACATGTCGTTGGCAAATGAGAAGTAATCTCGAATTGGCGCGCAGGGATGTCCTTCCCCGCAAAATTGCTGCGTCCGCGACAGCCCGATCTCCAGACCGGACACCGGCTGGAACGTAAATCGCAGCGCGTTGTAGAATGTGTCCTTCTGAATGCGCGGGCCGTCCATGTAGCCCAGCAGGAATTCGACCTGCCACGGTCCCAGCCAACTCAAAATTGGCCATTTGGATGCGGAGGTATCCAGCCGCTGAATTCCAATCTGCGGCATGGGGCGGGCATTGTTGGATAGCTGTAACGCCGATATCCAGCCCGGCCCCCACCAGTGGGACATCCAGCCGCCATAGATCAGCGCATTGTCCAGCTTCTGCGCGAAATAGGTGCCTTCCGGCATGATCCGCGTCGTCTTGCCCTGAAAGGTCTGGCTGATGCCGCCAAGCGCCAGGCGCGCCGATGTCTCCTCCGAACTGTAGGATAGGATCATCTGCGCCGAGCCATCGCCACGGCCCATCCCGTCGAAGCCGTACACGACGCTGGGCTGGTTGGTTGCGTCCAGATACAGCGAAGCGCTGAGGCCGGGCCGGTTTTCGCTGCGTGCATGACCCATGACCCGTTGCGCCGCGGCCCGGACCGCCGCGGGTTGGCTGGTCAGCGCATTGTTCTGGAGTTGCGCTACCAGGGAATTCCAGGGCAGCGGCCAATGGGTCGTGATGTTATCGATAACGCCGGACGCTTCCAGCAATGCGATGTCCGAGCGAAGCTGATTGTCGCCGACCTCTGCCCAGGGCGAGGCCATCGCGGGAACGGCGGTCAAAAGGGCGGCGATGGCGGCAAGAAGAATTTTCCGCCCGTGATATGCGATGCGCATTTTACTCCGGCTGCCCGCGCCCCAAGATTCGACCATAGACAGCTTTTGCAGCAGCGAACAGATAATTGGCAGTGTCAGCATCAATCCCGCACGGGCAGACAATCCAGCCCCTTGGCGGTCAGGCTCGCGCAGAATTTCGTCGCCCCTTCATCGGGGCTTACGCGCAGACGATAATAGCGGCCACGCCCCGGCAAATCGACCGCCACGATGCGCGGCGACAGCCCCGCCAGGTCTCCGCCTGCCTGCCTGACGGCGCGGGCCCATGCCTCCGTCGCTTCTGCCTCCTGGCGCCAGGAACCAAGTTGAACCTGTGAAGCCCCAGCCGTCCCGGCACCCCTATCCATGATGGCAGGCCGCAATGGGAGCGGAGCGCTGGCCGCGCGCGCGAGTTCGGCCAGGGAACGCAGCCTCGGCGGGGACGGATTCGGCAGGGGTGGAACTGCCGGTATCTTTGCCTGTGTTGCAGCCGGGGCGGGAGCGGGTGCCGCGGTCTGCGCCGCCATTCCCTGCGGCGGACGCAAATGGATAACACCGTCATCCGTCGCCCCGCCGGCCTGCTGCCCTCCCAGGGCTTTAAGCCGGTCGGCAGCCAGCCCGTAAGCGGGATTGGCGGCGACCGCCTTGGCATAATTGCTTCGGGCTGCCTCGGCGTCGTTCTGGGCCTCTGCCACCTGTCCCAGGCCGTAATAGGGATATTCCGGGTGACTGTTGCCCGCGGCCAGCGATGCCAGATAGTCCCGCCTGGCCTCATCGAAGCGGCTCAACCGGCGCAGCACATTGGCGCGATTGTTGAGCGCGGCCGCGTCGCCGGCCGAAAGCTTCAGCGAGGCATCATAGTCCCCCAACGCATCGGTCAGACGCCCGGCCCCGTCCAGGGCCATGCCCCGCTCGAACAAGGCGAAGGCCTGTTCGGACTGCGGCAGGGCACGGCTGTCGATGGCCTGGGTCAGGTCCACCAAGGCCCCCGCATGGGCCCCCTGAAGTTCCAGCGCCAATCCCCGGTTCAGCAGAAGCCGGGCCTTCTGAAGACCCGTCAGATCGGGATCGGAGAGCGCGGCCGTGGCCAGGAGGTCCGCCCTGTGCGCTTCATTGCCGGAGAGGGCCGCCGCGATCTCCACCAGCTTGGCATCGGTCTGCGGTGCGGCATGGGCGCGCGCCAGTGTCAACGCGGCGGCCGCCATAACGCAAAGGACATTGTACCGAGCGATCATCGCTGCCAGCATCTCCAGAGGGTGAGAAACATCAAATCCCTGAAATCTGGACAATATTAACGCCGCCATGCCATGAAATATGGCCTTTTGAAAAGCATCCCCCGGAAAACACCATGCCCAGCACCAAGCCCGTCCGCAAAGCCGTATTCCCCGTCGCCGGCATGGGAACGCGTTTCCTGCCCGCCACCAAGGCCATCCCAAAGGAAATGCTGCCGGTGGTGGACAAGCCCGTCATCCAATACGCGGTCGAAGAAGCGCGCGAAGCCGGGATCGAGCAATTCGTGTTCATTACCGGACGCGGCAAGCATGTCATTGCCGACCATTTCGACCATGCCTATGAGCTGGAATCGCTGCTGGAAGCGCGGGACAAGACTGCCGAACTGAACAGCCTGCTGGAATCCCTGCCGCAGACGGGTTCGGTCGGCATGATCCGCCAGCAGAAGCCGCTGGGCCTGGGCCACGCGGTATGGTGCGCCCGGCATTTCGTGGGCAACGAGCCGTTTGCCGTGCTGCTGCCGGACGACCTGATGGTGGGCAAGCCCGGCGCCCTGTCGCAGATGATGCTGGCCTATCGCGAGGTCGGCGGCGGCATCATCGTGGCGGCGGAAGAGAAGCCCCCAGCGGAGGTCAAGCGCTATGGCGTGGTCGATCCCGGCGCTATCAAGGGCAACATCACCGAGGTGAAGGGCGTGGTCGAGAAGCCCGACCCCGGCAAGCAGCCCTCCAATCTCTGCGTGATCGGCCGCTATATCCTCCAGCCGGAAATCTTCGGCATCCTCGACAAGCAGGAGCGCGGCGCTGGTAACGAAATACAGTTGACCGACGCGATGGCGCAAATGATCGGCAAGGCCCCCTTCCATGCCGTAAAGACCGATTGCGCGCGCTATGACTGCGGCGACAAGGTTGGCTTCCTGCACGCCAATATCGCGGTGGGCCTGAGCCGTCCTGACATAGCGCCTGCGCTCCGGGCGATCCTCCAGAAGACGGAATTGTAAGCGCGGTGCCGAAAGGCCGCCTTTCCGCCGTCGCTGCATTCGGCGCGTTGCTGCAGCTCATGGCCTGCAGTTCTGAAAAGGACTGGATGTATGAGCAGTATTTCCAGCTCGCGCGGGAAAGCGCGAAAGCCAGTTTCGGCCGGCAAAGCATAACGCGCGCACAAGCCGAGGGCATCCCCTTTGCGAGTTTGGGCTATCGCCTCGATGGCGGCGGGCAAAATTTGCTGGTGCTGGCTAATGACAGCAACGGAGAGCAGCTTTGGACGTCAAAAACGCGGATCGTGATCTCGACACGCGACGGCCGGGTCACGCGCACTTTGGGACTGCCACGCGACATCGTGGCGGTCACCGCTCGCAATCCGCACTCCCTGCCCCCGGTGTCGCAGGCGCTTGCGGGCCGCATGACAAGCGAACGGCTTGCCGATTTCCCCGATATTTCCGCTTATAGCGTGCCGATCGCCTGCACTGCTATGCCTGTCGGCGCACAAACCATCACGATCCTGGGCAACGCAATGCAATTGACGCGGGTCAATGAAACTTGCCGCTCAACAAGGATACGCTGGTCTTTCACCGACAGCTACTGGATCGCACCCGACAGCGGGCTCGTGTGGCGTTCGCGCCAGCACATCCATCCGAGGGGCGAAACCATCGAGATCGAACAGCTGCGTCCCCCCGGCTAAACAAAACTGGGAATACAGCATTCCCCGTTTCGAAATACATACGCGCCGAATGGCTCAGGGCGCCGTCGATGTAGTTGTCGTCGTCGTAACGCCCTTGTTGCCGTTGCCAGAAGCCACCAGACCGATCCCGGCTCCAAGAACGGCAAATCCGCCGATCCACCACAGCGCGGTACCCTGCGACTGGGCCTGCTTCACACCAGCCGGCTTGCCGGGGGCAAGCGGAGCAGACCGTTCCGCGCCAGACGCGCT
>JAFIHO010000224.1 GCA_017849395.1 Hyphomicrobiales bacterium | reverse complement strand
GGGTCGAGCGGCGCGACATCGTCCATGCCGTCGAAATCGGCGGGGTCATAGCCGTTGTAACTGAGCACTACCGGCTTGTCGGGAAAGGTATGGACAAGCCCTTCGCGCGCTTCTTCGGTCACCACCACAAAGCCCTGGGCGCGCGCCGATACGGTGCGCGCAAACCAGTCATGGAACGGCTTCAGAAGCGGATGGCGGTCCAGATAGGGATCGTCGATCCACAAGTCGCGCATCTCCGCGATCCAGGGAACGCCAAAGCGCGCCGACAGCCGCTTGGCGATCACCTGTCCGGAATGGGGCGGTCCGGAGGAATAGATAATGTCGGGCCGCCAGCTATCGGCCCAGGACGATGCCAACCGCACCGCCTGCCCGATCCAAACCCGGTGGCGGTCGGGGAATTGCACGATCTGGCGATAAAGGTCGGTCAGACCCAATTCGCGGATTTTGGTGGCGTCCGGCGCGGTTGCAACCGGCGCGGTGACGGGACGCGCAGCGACTGATGGCCGGGCGGGCTTCAGCGCCGCCTTTAGCCGCGTAACCCAACGGCCCGGCTCCTCATAAGGAACATAATAGAGCCAGGGATGGGAAGCCGCATCGATCTTCGCGCCTGGGGGCGAAACGGCAACGGTGCGTACGTCATGGCCTTGGCCGCGCCAATAGGCGGCCAACTTTCCCGTCCGCACAGCGCCCATGGGGGCATGTGGCGGCACGAAGCCGGAAATGAACAGGACACGCAGCGGAGTCTGAGCCATGGGAGGAGAATTAACCTAGGAATAAGGCTTATCCTGCATCTGTTCAGGTTGAAATGGCCTTAAGTCCGGCTTCGGCCTGGTTCCCCTGCGGCATCGGTGCCGGGGACGTCACTTATGGATAACCCTTCCCGGCTAGTATAATTCTGGTTTGTCCCGGAGACATCATGCTCGGTTTCGATTCCATCGGCAGCGCGACCCTTATCGCCTATGACGGCGAGCCGATCCTGACGACCGATGCCTGGATCAATGACGACGCTTATTTCGGCAGTTGGGGCCATGACTATTCCATCCCGCCCGAGCAGATGGACGCTATCCGCCGGGCGAAGTTCCACTGGTTCAGCCACGGCCATCCGGACCATCTCAACACCGAATCCCTGCCGCTGCTGACGGGCGGCCAGATCCTGCTGTCGGACCATCATGGTGGCCGCATCAAGCGCGACCTGGAGGGGATGGGCCACAAGGTCCGCGTCCTCAAGGACCATGAATGGGTTCAGCTTTCGCCGCGCATCAAGGTCTACACGATCGCCAATGTGAACCAGGATTCGATCATCCTGATCGATGTCGGCGGCACGCTCATCATCAACACCAACGACTCGCCGGATTTCGGCGCGTCTATGCATGTGCGGCGCATCGCGAAGGCCTACAAGAATGTCTATTACTTCGCCCTGCATGGCTGGGGCGGGGCAGACATGATGAACCTGTTCGACGCGCAGGGCCGCAAGCTGGTGGACCCCAAGGAACGCCGCAGGCCCATCGCGCCGCGCGCCCAGCGCGCCGCCATGATGTATGGCGCGCATTACGTCGCGCCCTTCTCCGGTTTCCATGTTTATCAGCGCGATGACAGCGCCTGGGCCAATGTCCTGATCCCCGAATTGGAGGATTACCAGGCCAGTGCGCGCCAGACAGGGCCGCGCATGTTGCCTTCCTTTATTCGCGTCAACGCCGAAAACAACGAGGTGCGCGAGATAAGACCGCCGCGCAATGCGTTGAAGGTGCGTCCGGCAAGCGATTTCGGCGACAATTGGTCAGACCAGATGACAAGGGAAGACGCCGCGAAAATCGACGCCTATTTCAAGGCGCGCGAGCATCTGGCCGGCAGCTTCGGCTTTGTCGAAGTGAAAATGGGCGGCAAGACGCATACCGTCGATCTGAACCCGGCCCTGCGCAAGCGCGGCATCACGTTCGAGGCGCCGCGCGGTTCCTTCATGACGTGTCTGGAATATGAGATCTTCGACGATCTTTTGATCGGCAATTTCATGAAGACCACCCTGCATGGCGTGGAGGGGCTCTATCCAGACTTCTCGCCCTATGTCTGCAAATATGCCGATAATGGCGGCGCGAAATCCAACGCCGAGCTGCGCAGCTATTTCCTGCACTATTTCCTGCGGGATCCGGTGGCGAATATCTTCAAGAAAGTCACCACCGGCAGCGAGGATGTGATCCGCAAGCTGTTGCCTGCCGACTCGGGTCTGTTTCGCACAGCCAAGAATTTCTACTACCAGATTGGCGCGCGCCGGCCGTGACCATCCACGAAAGTCAGACAAAGCCCTTGCCGCTTGCCGTGGATCTGGACGGCACGCTGGTGCGTTCCGACACGCTGGTCGACAGCCTGGCTGCGGGCTTGCGCAACTGGCGTATCCTGCGCGCCTTGCTGGGCGTGTTCAAAAGCCGCGCCATGATGAAGCGTCAGGTCGCGGAACTGGAACCTGTCGATGCCGCTTCGCTGCCTTATAACGAAGCGTTTCTGGATTATCTGAAGGCCGAAAAGGCCAGTGGCCGCACGCTGGTGCTGGCCACCGCCGCCGACCGCAGCACAGCGGACGCGGTTCAGGCGCATCTGGGATTGTTCGATGCCGTGCTGGCGTCGGACGGCGTGCACAATCTGAAAGGCGACAAGAAAGCCACCGCGCTTGCCGACATGTTTGGAGAGCGCGGCTTCGTCTATGCAGGCAACGATGCCAGCGACCTCAAAGTCTGGCGGCGAGCCCATGCGGCGGTCGTCGTCGCGGGGGCGGCCCTGGCTGCCCGCGCGGCCAACGCGGCGCCGGTCGAGCGTATATTTCCGCCCGCCGGATCAAAGCTGCGGGGCATGCTGAAGGCGATGCGGCCTTACCAGTGGGTGAAGAACCTGCTGGTGCTGGTGCCGTTGGCCACCGCCCACGCGCTAGGCGACGTATCGGGATGGATCAGTGCCGGCTGGGCCTTCGCGGCCTTCTGCGCCACGGCCTCGGCGATCTACATCATCAACGACCTGTCCGACCTTAAGGCAGACCGCCAGCATCACAGAAAGCGCAGGCGGCCCTTCGCCAGCGGCGTCCTGTCCGCGCCCACCGGCCTTGCGATGACGTTCACGCTGCTCGTGGCGGGCGCGTTCTGCGCCGTTCAGAGTGGCGCGGCGATCTGGGTCGCGCTGTACGGCATTTCATCGCTCTCCTATTCGCTGTTCCTCAAGGAATTTCCGCTGGTCGATATTTTCGTGCTGGCGGGGCTCTACACGCTACGTCTGTTCGCTGGCGGCGAGGCCACGGGTCATCCGGTTTCGCTGTGGCTGCTGGGCTTTTCTTCGTTCTTTTTCCTCAGCCTCGCGCTGGTGAAGCGGGTCAGCGAAATGATGACCAAGGCGCAGCAGGGAAAGAGCAAGGCGGCGCGGCGCGGCTATGGGGTGGAAGACGCCGCCATTCTCCAGTTGATGGGCGTTGCCTCCGCCTTCACCGCGATCGTCATTCTGGCCCTGTTCGTCCAGGACGAGACGGTGTCGCAGCGCTATTCCTCGCCCATGTTCCTGTGGTGCATCGTGCCTTTGATGCTGTTCTGGCTGTGCCGCATCTGGTTATCGACGGCGCGCGGCTACATGCATGACGATCCGATCGTGTATGCGGCCAAGGACTGGGTCTCCTGGCTCGTTTCCATCGGGGTGTTCGGCACCTTGGCGGCGGCTGCCAAGAATTTTCCGGTGTTGGGATAACCAGGCTGCTTACCTTCGCGTCAGCCCGTGCCTTTTTCTTCATCGCAAACAAGCGAATCCAGGCAGAATCGCGAGCCGGTGCGAGGACGGGAATGAACGACAAAATACACGTTTTAAGGGCATCAATTTCTAATTCTCGCCTAGGATGTGTAGAAAATGTACGTTTTCTGCCATTTTTCTTCTGATCTCACCTGGTGAGATTCGGGAGAACTGGTCCGTTAGGCATCTGGTAAGGTGCAGTTTGTATACGTTCAGAATTGCAGTTCTCGCGGCGGAATTGCGCACCCATGAGGCGCGCAGCGACTGGCAGAGAATACGGGGATTGAGCGAGCGTCCTGTTTCAACTGTTCCTTGAGGGGGAAACCTATGGAAAATTATTCGCACCGGCTCATGCTGGGTTGTTCGGCGACGGCGCTGTTGCTGTCGCTTGGCACTGCCGCCAACGCCCAGACTGAAGAAACGGTGATCGTGTCTTCGACCCGCCTTCAGAATGCGGGCTTCGACGCGCCGACTCCGACCACCGTCGTCGGCATTGAAGACATCCAGCGCAACGCGCAGCCGAACGTCTTCGAAGCGATGACGCAATTGCCGGCCCTGCAGGGTTCGACCGGCGTCAGCTACAATACCGGATCGACCACCACCGGCCTGATGGGCCTGTCGGCCCTGAACCTGCGCGCCCTTGGCGTGCTGCGCACCCTGGTGCTGATCGACAACCAGCGCATCGTCGGCGGTAACCCGAATGGCGCAGTCGACGTCAGCATGATTCCGCAGGCGCTGATCCAGCGCGTCGATATCGTGACGGGCGGCGCCTCGGCCTCCTGGGGTTCTGACGCCGTCGCCGGTGTCGTGAACTTCGTCACCGACAAGCGGTTCGAAGGCTTCAAGGCCAACCTGATGGGCGGCCAGACCACCTATGGCGACAACAACAACGCCACGTTCCAGTTTGCGGCGGGCACATCCTTCCTGGGCGACAAGGCCCACTTCCAGGTGGCGGGCGAATATTCGTACACGGCCGGCGTCAATCCGCCCAAGAATATTCCTGGCCAGTTCGCCCCTGAACTGTATCCGGGTGGCCGCGCCTTCTATTCGACCTATGGCAATGACACTCGCGGCACCCCGACGGCCGCTGTGTTCGCCACCTGCGGCGCCACAAATACCTGCCCGTCGCAGCGCGTGCTGGCTCCTCTGGCCCAGAATATCGTCAACTATCCCTATGGCATGATCGTCTCCGGTCCGCTGCAGGGCACGATCTTCGGCATTAATGGCGGTCAAGCCGGCCAGTTCGACTATGCCGGCGGTTGTGCGCCGTTGGGTACCGGATCCAACTCCAATTCCGGCGGCGTCAGCGGTGTTATCGGCAACACTTGCTTCGGCACCGCCGCCGATCCGGGCGACCAGACGGCGCGTCAGTGGACCAACACCATGGTGTCCCCTCTGACCCGCGGTAACATCTATTCGCGCCTGTCGTATGAGATCGATCCCGGCACCGAAATCTACGGCACTGTGACCATGAGCTCGGTCCGCACCGTGTCGATCCCGGCGCAGGGCAACTCGAATCGCAACGGCATCACGATGAAGTGCGATAACGCGTTCCTGCCCGCCAGTGGCGCGTTTGGCATCGGGCTGAGCTACGCCCAGACCATTGCGGCATGTAATGCCCTTTATGCGGGTGCCGGCTTTGATGGCGTCACCCAGGCTCAGATCAATGCCTACAATGTGAACCCGATCAATACCCTGGCGTCCTATGGCAGCTTCGCTCCCAGCTCCTCGACCATGGCCGCGATGACAGCCACCGGCGCGCCGGTGCGTGGTTTCAGCATCAGCACCACCAATGGCAATATTCCCTACAGCCAGATCGTCAACCTGACCCGCAACCTGCGCCGCTATGTCGTGGGCGCTCAGGGTGCGTTCAGCGTGTTCGGAACGGACTGGAACTGGGATACCTATGCCGAGCATGGTGAAACCAGCGTCAGCGTCCGCATCTTCAACATGCCGCTGAAGAACCGCTTCAACTTCGCCATCGATTCGATCCAGTTGCCGACCGGCCAGATCGTCTGCCGCGACGTGGCCGCGCGGAACAATGGTTGCGTTCCCTACAACCCCTTCACGACCGATGTTGCCACGCCGGGCGCTGTCGCCTCTTTCTACATTCAGGCCAATGGTTCACGTCTGGGTGGTCCCCTGATGCGTCAGTCGATGCGCCAGGCAGCCTTCAGCCTGAACTTCTACGGTTCGCCGTCTGAGCTGT
>JAFIHO010000223.1 GCA_017849395.1 Hyphomicrobiales bacterium | reverse complement strand
GGTGAAGCGGGTGCAGCCCAGGATGCGCGCATCGGCGATGGCGCGCTCGGTGGGTTTCAGAAGGTCGGGATGGGTCGCCGGATCGCCAAACTCCGGCCAGACCGGCGCGAACTGGGTGACGGTCAGGCCATTGTCGTCGCACAGCTTGCGGATGGCGGCGGCATCCAGCCCGTCGGGACGGTCGGCGCGCCAGAACTCGATCACCGTGAAGCCCGCCTTGCGTGCTTCGGCGAAACGCTGGCCGAACGGCAGGTTGCGGAACCAGGTGTCGAGATTGCAGGCATAGGGCTTCAGCCCCTCCGCGATGTCGCGCGCCCGGCGCGGTGCGGCGGCGGCGGCGGCGGCGAGCGGCGTAGCGGCCCCGGCAGCGGCGAGCAAGGCGTGGCGGCGGTTGAGTGTGGTCACGCGCGTCTCCCTTGTCCCGATCCCCGGCGAAACGCGGGACGGCCATGCTTCGGCAATATAATTGTTTTGCCGATTTCGCGCCTCCCCCCTCCCTCGCCGTCCCCCAGCGGAACGAAAATCCCAGCATCTGCCTGATTATTTGCGTTCCATCGCACCCAAACCTCCTCGCCGCTTATCCACCAGGCTGCTCCGGCCCGGATGGACAGGAAGGCCCGCTTCACCTCATGTGCACGGCAGGCGTGGGCAGTTTAGAGGCGTTCTGGCGCCGGAAAAGACCGGATGAGGATTTCCCCACGCTGTCCGCGCGGAAGCGTTGAAAGGATTGGCGGATCGCGATTCCAATCCGCTGCCTGTCCACGCCGGTCGCACCCGGCCCCAGTCATCGGCCCTGTTCGGTAGCAGGCGACTTTGCCAGCAGAAGGTCCACTCTGGCGATGCGCAAGCCGAACTTGGAGACGATAGCGCGATTTCTGACGGCGCCGGGCTGTTCGAGGAACAGGATGTCGCGGAATCGGGTGCGTATCCTGCCCAGCCCGGTGTCGAGCATCACCTCATAGTCCAGGCGGACGGACGCGCCATCCTGGCGCACACTGGCCGTGCCGATCACGTCCTCGCGCGTGCCGCGATATTGCCCCGGCGCGGTCCTGGAAAGATGCCAGGTTTTGCGCTCGGTCTTGCCGTCGTCGTAGCGGAAGTCCTCGACCAGGGTCAGTTCGGCCCCGTCCCAGCTTCCTTCTATCGTGACGGCAAAGTGGGTCTTGTCGCCAAACAGGGTGGTCACGGTGCCATCGCCCCGCAAGTGCCCGACCAGCGCGGTCTCCAGCACCAGGGGCGCGGCCGGAGTTTCGTTGGTCTGCAATTGCGGGGCGGTCGCGCAGCCCGACAGGGCGAGCGTGACGGCAAGAGCGGCAAGCGTCTTGGAGAAGAACGAGCGCATGACCCCTATACGTCGCTGCAAGCCGCCGGATCACATGGACGCGGCACTATCTATGCGGGGCGGTATGTAATTGCCTCGCCACGCAGGCGCGAAGCTACCCAGCGCGCAATGCAGGTCCCGGAATTTCCAGCTTTCTATCGGGAAACGCTGGATTGCCGTTCCATGCTGCGCGTGATGAGCGCGCGGGAATAACGTGTCCATTCATGAGAATTGTGTTCTGACCCCAATTCTTTCCGGGACAACGGCAAAGCCAATTAACCCAGCCGGGCGAGCTTGTTGCGGTCGCCGCTGCGCCCCAGCTTCTTGATGTCTTTGGCGGTCTCGTTCTTTTCCGAAGGCTTCTTTTCATCGCGCGGATGACCGCCGGTCGGAAGGTCTTCGGGCTTGAGAATTTTGCGCGCACGGGTCATCGGATCAGCCTGTCGGAGCCATGTCGTCATCATCCGCCTCGCCCGGCTTCGGCAGGACGCCGCTGCCGGGTGTCGCTTCCGGCCTGCTGTTGGCTGGCGTGTTGTGGGGACCGGCCTGAGGCAGTTTTTCCGGCGTGGCTTCCGGCTTTTGCGAAGGGTTCGACATGTGGATATAACGCCCTCGCCCCATATCCGTTCACCGGAACGGATGAGAAGAGAAACTGCGCAGGCCGGCCTCTTACTCAAGCTCGGGGCGTTCGTCGCTCGCAATGGTCCGCCGGACCATTTCGTTCGCTCCGCGAACCGCTCCTCAGCCCACGAGAATCTCGCCCTTGCGGTCCATCGCGTCGGCCAGTTCGCCCAGGCGTTTCTGCACCGGCTCGCCTGCGATGGCTTCGCGTTTGCGGGGGACTTCCAGCACCACCTTGGCGGGCGTGACGCGCAGCTTGTAGTTCGTCAGTTCGCCCGCCGCCGAGGAGGACAGCGAGAAGGCGAAGCGCCAGGTCAGGCCCAGCAGCTTGGCGCGGCGTTCGTCGTCCTTGTCCAGCAGCCCGGCAAGGGCCAGTTCGCGGGGGAAATCCTCGTCGCCGGAATGGCGATGGTACAGGCTGGTTGCGATCAGCGCGCGGGCGCGATGATCCGCGCCCGCAAAGGGCGCGGTCAGCACCTGGCCCATCGTGCCCACGGCGCGGTCGTCGGGATGACGCCGCCAGCCGATATCGGAGAAATAGGCGCTGGCCTCGCGCAGGCGCGCCATCTCCGCGCTCTCGCCCTCGAACAGCGTCTGCGTCCAGTCGAACATCTCCGCCGCATGGGCGGGCACGCGCGCCATGCGCAGATTGGCGGCGCGGGCGAATTCGATCAGCGGGTCCTTGGCGCGCTCCTCCTGCGGCAGGCGGGCATACAGGATGCCTTCGCGCAATCCATAGGCGCTGATCACCACATCCCTGATGCCGCCCGCTTCCAGCAATCGCTCCAGCACCACCGCGCCATAGGGCAGCGATTCCGCGCGGCGCTTGGACACGACCTTGATCTTGCGCAGGGAGTCGCGCGACAGGTTGGCCAGCAGGCGGCACAGGCGCAGCGCCCGCCCGCGCGGGATGGTGTAATGCTGCAGCACATGGAGCGGATAATTGTGCTCCTCCATGTCCACCCGCGCGAAGCTGCGCCAGATGCCGCCCACCGCATACAGCGCGGGCGCGGACAGGTTGGGCAGGTTCTTCAGCCCCTTGTCGACAATATCGCGCGCCTTGTCGGGATCGCCTTTCGACTGGTCCATCAGCCGCAGAGGCCCGAACGGCAAGGTCACCGCGCCCGAGGTGTGGCCATCCTTCAGGGACACCATGTCGAGACTGCCGCCGCCCAGATCGGCCGCCAGGCCATCGGCATGGGGAATGCCCGCCACCACGCCTTCGGCGGCGATGCGCGCTTCATCCTCGCCCGCCAGCACGCGGATGGGCGAGCCCCAGGCGCTTTCGGCCCGGCGCACGAATTCCGCGCCATTGCTGGCGTCACGCGCCGCCGCCGTCGCCACCGCGTCGCGCTGCTCGATGCCAAGGCCGTCCGCCATCATGCGGAAGCGGGCCAGCGCCTCCAGCGCCTCGGCACAGCCCTGGGTGTGCAGCCGTCCGGTCGTGACCATGTCGCGGCCGATGGCGCAGATCGCCTTTTCATTCTGCACCGTGGCGGCGGCGCGAGTCTGCGCCTCATACACCACCAGACGCACGGAATTGGAGCCGATATCGACAATGGCCACCGGCCCGCGCGCGCGGGCTGTGCTGCGCGGCTGGGCGGCGCTGCGAAGATCACCTGCGGCGGACATGCGCTAACCCTGACGCTTGCCGTTGAGCGCGCGACCGCGGCCTGAAAGCGAAGGATTGGTCATGAAATAGGTGTGCGCTGAGAAGGCATCCGGTTCCTCGGCCGCAGAATCGCGTTCGTAGCTTCCATCCGGCTTCCTATACCAGCTTTGCGCCTGGCCTTTCAGCAGCGCGACCATGATCTGGTCCAGAACCT
>JAFIHO010000222.1 GCA_017849395.1 Hyphomicrobiales bacterium | reverse complement strand
TGTAGGCGCTGGGATACCAGTTGGTCGCGCCGCGCACGCCCGGACAGGTCTTGACGCCTTCCTCGTTCGGAATGTTGCCGGGAACCAGATGCGCCTCGCCGGTCTTGGGGTCGAAGCTGTCCGCCCATGTCAGTTTCTTCACGAAGGGCTTGGCGAGCAGGAACTCGCCAGTGGTACGATCAAGCACATAGAACACGCCGCTGCGCTGCGCCGACAGGAGCAGCTTGCGCGGCTTTCCCTTCCACATCGCGTCCGCCAGCACCATAGGTTCGGTGGCGTCCCAGTCATGGGTGTCGTAGGGCACGAACTGATAGTGCCATTTGAACTTGCCGGTCATCGCGTCCAGCGCGATCACCGAATTGGTGTAGAGATTGGTGCCGCCGCGCTCCGATGGATCGGTGTCGGGATAGGGATTGCCGACGGCCCAATAGAGCATGCCTGTTTCCGGGTCGTAGGAACCGGTTTCCCAGGTGGCGCCGCCGCCGGTCGGCAATGCGCGGCCAACCCAGGTTTCGGACAAGGGTTCGCCCGGCTTGGGGATTGTGTAGAAGCGCCAGGCCTCCTTGCCGGTATCGGCGTCGAAGGCGACCAGGAAGCCGCGCATCGGGCTGTCGCCGCCCGCGATGCCGGTGATGACGAGGTTGTTCACGACCATCACCGAGGCGGAGGTATAGACCCTGCCCTTCTCCGACGGTTCGGCAAGAGGCTGGCTCCACATCACCGCGCCGGTCAGACGATTCAGGCACACGAGGTAAGCGTCGTCGGAGGTATAGAACAGCCGGTCGCCGAGGATTCCGACGCCGCGATTGGGACCTGCCGCGACGGGCGGCGGCGGCGGACGCCCTGCCCCGCCCCGGTTGGCGGACTCGCGCCGCACGCCAAGACCGTTGGTGCGCGGCGTGCACCAGATGGAAAGGCCGGTGCGCGCATCCAGCGCGCAGACCTGCGGGCCGCCCGTGATATACATGATGCCGTCCGCCACGATGGGCTCGCCTTCCAGACCCACGCCGCCCGGCACGAAGGTCCATTGCGGCTGGAGGCGGGTGACATTCTTGGTGTTGATCTGCGACAGCGGATTGTAATGGTTGCCATCGCGGCGGCCATTATAGGTCACCCATTCACCGGATTTCGGATTCATCACCGCATCGATGTCGGCCTGGGTCGTCGGCTTGCTGACATGCGCCACGGGCCCCGCATTGATGCCGCCCAGCGTGCCCAGATAGGCCAGAAGCGCGGCGCGCTCGCCGGCCGAGCCGCGGAACACCGGCATGTAGGATTGCTTGTCCTGTCCGATGGACGTCACGCCGGTCATGGCGATCATGCGGAACTTGCCGTCCAGCGTCTGCAACGCGACGTCGTGGTCCGTCCGCCGCCGCGCGAAACCGCGCAGGGTTTCACCCGATTTCAGGCGCACCGTCTGCATCGCCCACTGGAAATCGGGGCAAAATGCCCAGCCCGGACAGATGGACAGCGACTTGACGCCCATGAGCGACGTGGGATTGTCCAGCCACTGTTCCATTTCCGCGCGGGTGGAACGCGCCGCTATGGCTGACAGGTCGGGACCGTTGGAGGCGCCGCGGCCGCGCACCATGTGGCAACCGCCGCAACCGCCCGCGCCAAAGAAATAGGCCTCGCCCGCCGCGACCTGTTCGGGCGGCGCTGATTGAAGGCCGGAGATATTCAGGGAGTGGAGCCAGGTGGCGAGCCTGGTCAGTTGGGCTTGCGGCAGGTTCGGGAAGGGCGGCATGGCGCGCTGGCCGCCCCGGATGATGGCTTCGATCCCGCTCGCGTCAAGGGTGCGCAGATGCGCATTGTCGATCAGCGCGGGGGCGCGGTCGCCGCCGCCGGCATTCTCGCCATGACAGCTTGCGCAGGTGGCGTTGAAGTCGCGTGTGGCCTGCGCGGCGTCACTGGCGCTGATGACCGGCGCGGGGCGCGCTTCCTGCGCGGTTACGTGAAGAAAGGAGACCGCGGCGATACCGCAGGCCGCCACCAAGCCGATTGCCAGTTTCTTCACGTAGGTCTCCGTTGATCTGGTACAGGCAGGGCGTCAGGAAAGGCTGGGCTGTGTCGGCGCCCGTCTGACCCATTTGTAGGCCGCGATCGAATTCTTCCAGAAGTATTTTTCCGCCGCCTCGCGACTTTTCCCTGAAAAATATTCGCGGACAAGCGCCACCGTATCCGGCACCTCCGAAACGCCGACCGCGTTGGGCCAGTCTGTGCCGAACAGGACGCGGTCCTCGCCGAAATAATGCATCAGCATGTCCAGCCTTTCGCGATGGGCGGCAAGGCCCCGGACGATCACGGGCGGCGTGGCGGGCGGCTGACCGGGAAGCGCAGCGGGCTGACGGACCGGATGGACGATTTCCGACAATTTGGTCCAGATATTCTTGCGCTGCGAGATTTCCTTCAGCAACGCTTCGTAATCCGCAACGGCATCGGGCGGCGGATCGAAGGCGGGCAGATGGTCCAGCACGATGCGCAGTCCGGGCACCCGGTCATTCACTTTGATCGCGGCCTGCAGCAGCGCCATGTTCTGGTTCGCCGTTTCCAGCACCAGATCGTGGCTGGCCAGCAGTTTCAGGCCTTCGACGAACCGGGGATTGTCCACCTGTTTCGGCAGGTCATAGCCCCAGACATTTCCGTACCGGATGCCCCGGTAGAGCGGGTTCTTCGCATACCGTTCCAGATATTCGGCGAATTCGGGCTTTTCGGGTTTCAGATTGCCGATGGTGCCGACCATCAGCGGTTCGGGCTGGATCGCTTCGAGAACCCACAGATTGTCTTCGACCCAGGGGCTGGCATCGACCTGGATGACGCCGACGATGCCGAGGGGCCGCGCGATCCTGGCATACATGGCGGGCAATGCGACGCCGCCCTGGAAGGCGCGTCCGCCGCGATAGGGCGCACCCTGGGGCCGTGTGCCGTCGAAAAGATGGATGTGGCAGTCGATGATCGGGATATCGTCAACCGCGGCTGCACGGGAGGGCGCACTGACGGTCGAAGCGAAGGCCGCCGCAGCGCCACCGGCGAGAACCTGCCTTCGGCTGCGTTCAACCCGGCCGGTTCCCGAAAAATCACCACGCATGCGCAATCCATCGCCGCGCCGCACGGCTTGCTGACGACGCGGCGAGCCTGGAAAAGTTGTTATCCGCTCCATCCTGTCAATGGCCGCGCGCGGGCTTATCCCTCGAATACTGAGAGTGCTGCGCAGCAACGCAGGCGGCGGACGGTTTGCACTGCCGCATCGCCTGTAACGATGCGTCGCGATGGACAGGTCCCGCCCGGCATGTAATCTCACCCCGCTTGACGCGAGGGTCACCATGAGAAAGCGGGCCATTCTTTTAGCATCCGGCTGCATTCTTGTGTTGCAACCGGCACAGGCCGACACGCGCGATGACGTCATGGCGGCGATGCAGCGCTGTAATGTGATGACGGACGACCGCACATGGCTGGAATGCACCTATGGCGCGCAGCAGATCATGCGGGCCAAGCTGGGACTGCCCCCGGCGCCCGATTATCAGCAGCGGCTTGTTCCGCCTCCCGCCCAGATGCCGGCCGCAGCGCCCCAGACCGCGCCGCGCGCCGCTTCGGCAGCGGCGGCGCCCGCAGCGCCCGCCGTCGCGCCGCGGCGCGGCAGCCCCAGCTTCATGCAGGTTCTGTCGGGCAAGGCCGCGCCCATCTCGGTCTCGCCGCTAGCTTCCTTCGAATTCGACAAGCAGGGCCGTTTCACCGTCACTCTGCAGAATGGGCAGGTCTGGCGGCAGGTGGAAGCGCGCTCCGGCAGCCTGGCGCCTCTTGTCGTGGGAAAGACCGTGACGATCACGCCCGGCGCGCTGTGGAGCTACGACATGAAGACAGAGGGCAATTCCCGCGTGTACAAGGTGGAACGGCAGAGCTGATCTCTCTCATCAGGTAAAAGACTCCGGGGGCCTCCCGCCCGCCGGATCGTCGTCCGCGCCGGAAATTCATGTTCAGGTGCGGCGGATTTTCGGGGGAATGCCCAAATGTCGATGGATCGTCACATGGATCGCCGCGCCGTTGCGGCGCTTTTCGCATCCGGTTATGCGGCCCTGTCATCCGCCGCCGCCGCGCCGCTGAAAGCGCTGCGCGATCAGGTGCGGGACGTCACGATCAAAAGCGTGACGACATTCGATGTCCTGGTGCCACAGACCGTGCCTGTGCCGCCTTCCCGCAACGGCGGCCCGCCCGGACGCATCAATGTCACCCGTGTGGAAACAAACATGGGCGTGACCGGCTATTCCTTCATGGGCTCGACCGCGCAACAGGTCACCGCCGCGCAATCCGTGCTGGTCGGGCGCGATCTGTTTCAACTGGAAACGCATTTCAAGAACGGGCTGGTGCGGTGGGGCGCGATCGAGGAAGCGATATGGGACGCCATCGGCCGGATCGCCGGGCAGCCGGTGGCGCGGCTTCTGGGCGGCGCATCGCTGCCGGTACAGCCGGTCTATATCACCTATGTCTGGGCGGGCACTAACGGACAGGAAACCATCACGCCCAAACATCAGGCCGAGCAGGCGAAGATCGTGAGGGACGCGGGCTTCACCGCGATGAAGATCCAGATCTTCCGGCGTAATTATCACCTCGATGCCGAAGCCTGTGCCGAAATCCTTGCCGTGGGTGGACCGGGGTTCCGCGTCATGGTGGACCGCACCGCGGACCGTTCGCCCACCGGACTATGGACCTATGCGCAGGCGCTGGATGCCGCGCAGGCGCTGGAGAAAGCCGGTTGCTATTGGCTGGAAGAGCCGCTGGCACGCGACGATTATGAAGGCCCCGCGCGCCTGCGCCGCGAAAGCAAGATCATCATCACCGGCGGCGAGGGCTATCATGGCCTGGAGCCTTACCGTCAATGTCTGCTGCACGGTACCTATGAGATCCTGCAACCGGAGCTGCGGCAGGTGGCGGGCATCTGGATGGCGCGCAAGGTTGGCGTGATGGCGGAAGCCTGGGGCCTGAAGACCGCGCCGCACGGCATATCGGGACTTGCCTGGGCCGGCCGACTGCAAGTCGCCGCTGCGATGGGTTCGGTCTATCAGGAGATTGCTGTGCTGAATCCGCCCTGGCTGCCGGACGATTATTGCAGGCCGTTCCTGCCGCTGCTGCATGGCGAACAGCCATACACATATCGCGATGGCGGATGCGTCGTGCCGCCAAGGCCGGGCCTTGGACTGAATGTCGACGAGAAGGCGATCGCGCGTTACCGGGTCGAGGGATTGCAGAGTCTTGGCGGCCCCGCCGTTCCGGCGGAGCCATGATGGACATCGCCGCGCCTTGTCCGACCTTTCAGTTGCCAATAATGTTTGAAACCTTATTCCAGGGATAACGCAGGATGCCGGTCGTCTCCCATGAAGTTCATCCGCTGTTCGCCGAGCCCTATTTCCGGGCCAATATCGGCGGCTCCATCACGGCGGAGCAGATCAAATTCATCCAGGGCCTGAAGATGGTCAACAATATGGAGAATCTGATCTCGGAGAATCTGTACATCTTCCAGGAGCCGGAGCTGAAAAGCATCGGCGACGCGGTACAGGAGGTGCTGGATATCTATGCCCGCGATGTGTTGTGCATTCCCCAGAAACTGTATGTGACACAGTCATGGTCGCTGATCTGCAAGCCCGGCATCGGGATGCATGGCCACTCCCACTCCAATTCGATCCTGTCGGGATCGCTTTATTATGCGCCCCTGCCCTCGCCGCCTTCGGGCATGGTGTTCACCCGGCATGTCAGCTACCAGCAGATCGACCTGCCGCCAGCCGCGGAAAAGCGCAACGTGTTCAACACGCCGATCACCCGCGTCATCCCGAAGCAGAATGACGTGATCCTGTTTTCGTCGCGGCTGACCCATCTGGTCGAGCAGAACCAGTCCGACGCGCCGCGCCATTCCATCGCCTTCAATACCTTCGTGCGTGGAAAATTGGGCAACTATCGCGCCGTGACGGAACTGGCCCTGTGAGGGAAGACTGAGGCCTGTTACCAGGCCAGCAGCTTCTTCAGGTTTCCACCCTTCACTTTCGCGATGTCCGCGGCGCTGCGGCCCTTCATATGGGCATCGACGATCTTCGGCGTGCCGCTGCCCCACACCATGCGATCGGGTCCGAATTCGGCGATCACGCGGCGCGTGAAGGAAAGCGTGCTGGGATAGAGCGGCTCGTCCTTGGCGAAATGGTTCAGGCCGGACAGCTTCATGTACACATTGGGATAGCGCGCCAGGTCCAGCACATCGGCGAACTCGGCGGGCGTGCCCGTCGCCTGTTCCGCCAGATGGTCGATCAGCACCTTGCAGCCGGGGAACGCCGCGATGGCCTGACCGGCCGAACGCGCGACGCTGGGACCGATATGAAGTTCGACCACCAGATTGAGATCGACAGCCTTTTTCCAGAGCGCCCGAACACCCGCATCCGAGAAGCTGTTCAGATAATTGGTGTTGTCGCGATTGGCGTGGAAGCGCGTGGAGCAGATGCGCGGCTCGCTCTTGACCAGCGCCGCCAGCTTGTTCGGCGCTTCGCTGTCGCGGGGATAGAACAAGCTTGTGCCCTTGAACTTGTCGGGCGAGGTGCGGCGCAGACAATCCAGGACCAGCCGGTGATCGTCGCCATAGGGTTCGGGCTGCACGAAAAGCGCCTTGTCGATCCCTTCGGCGGCCATGTGCTTCTGATATTCCGCCAGCGGATCGGCGGGATGCTTTTTCTGGTCGGGCTTGTAGGTCGCCTTGGGGTGATAGGGGAATTTCTGCGCATCGCTGGAGAACATATGCGCATTCCATTCGATCACCGGATTGGCGGCGTCCGCCGCCGCGCCGCCAACGCCCACCATCGCGGCGCCCGCGCCCATCAACGCCACCAAAGTCCTGCGGTTCATCGTTTCGCCAGTCATGTCGTTCACCCCTTTGTATGTTCGGATTATCGTGTCAGCAGTGCCGCCTGCAGCATCGCGCGGGCATAGGCGGCGTGATAGGCCCAGGCGGCATAGGAATTGCGGTTGGGATCTTCGTCCGCCGCCAGCCTGCTGCCGCGTTCGGCGGCGGGATCGCGCCGCATCTCCACTACATTGTCATTCACATTCAGGCCCCGCGCATGTTCGGGAATGATCATGCGGTTATATTTCAGCCGCACAAGCTCCTTCATCACCGCCAGCATATCCACCATGCCGTTGTCGGGCCAGACCTCGGTGTAGTCCTCGCGCTCCTTGCGCACGATCACATTGCGATAATGCACATGCTGGATTCGGTCGCGCTCGCCCAGCCAGCGCGCGACCATGACGGGGTCTTCGCCGATCTCGCGGCAGACACCGCAATCATAGGTCATGCCGTTGGCGGGCGAATCCACCAGGCCCACCAGCCGCTTCCAGTCCGCGAAGCTGGTCATGATCTGGGCCGAGCCGCGCGAAACGGCGGGCGGCGGATCGTTGGGATGCAGCGACAGGCGCACTTTCGCCGCTTCCGCCACCGGGATCACCGCCTTCAGGAAATACTCCAGGTTCGCCCACAGAACATCCGCCTTCTGGATGCCGGTCTCCGGCAGCGGCGGAAGGTCTTTCACCCGGCCATAATGGAAGGATTGCACCACCGCGTCCCCGCGCGCGGGATCGGGCGCATCGTAATACCCCTCCTCCAGGCGATGGGCGTAGAAATTATATTCGACCACCGGAATGCCCGCCGCGCCGGCGGCACGGATGGAGGATTTCACGTCTTCTATCGCCTTGGCGCGGCCCGGACGCGCCAAGATGATGTCGCGCATGG
>JAFIHO010000021.1 GCA_017849395.1 Hyphomicrobiales bacterium | reverse complement strand
CGCGTTCGACCCCGCCCCGAAATTTGCTTCGCAAATTTCGACCCTCCCTCAAGGGGAGGGTGAGAAGGGTTATTTCATTCATCACCGGTCGTCGTGCAACTCAAGCTGTGCAACGGGATTTCATATCCATGACAAAAATCGTCATAAGCTTTGGAATTGTTGCCAGCCTCATATGCGGGACCGGCGTTGCCAGCACGCCGTCCGCCTGGGCGGCGCTGGATCGGGCGGCGCAGGCGGCCTGCAAAGGTGAGATCGTGCGGCTGGCGTCGAAGGCGAAGGTTGCAAAGATCAGTGGGCGGGTTTCCGGCATCGGCATGGGGCGGGACAGCGACCGTTATTATGCGCTGACCCTGCGCGGAACGACCGCGGGGTTCGCCAGCCAGTGGCTGTGTCTGTACGACAAGACAGGCAAGCGCGCCGTAGCGCGGGAAATTGAAACGCCCTGACCTATTTGTCGTCCGGGAATTCCAGCCCGATTTCCCTGTAGTGCTCTCGCTGTTCGGCCCAGTCCTCGCGCACTTTCACGAACAGGAACAAGTGAACGCGGCGGTCGAACAGGGATTCCATTTCGGTGCGGGCGAGTTCGCCGATCTTCTTGATGGTGGCGCCGCCCTTGCCCAGCACGATGGGCTTCTGGCCGTCGCGCTGGACATAGATCACCTGGTCGATGCGGACGGAGCCGTCCTTGCGGTCTTCCCATTTCTCGGTCTCGACCGTGCTGGCATAGGGCAGTTCGTCGTGCAGGCGCAGATAGACTTTCTCGCGCGTGATTTCGGCGGCGAGCAGGCGCATGGGGATGTCGGCGGCCTGGTCTTCGGGATAAAGCCATGGGCCTTCCGGCATCCGGGCGGCGACCCAGGCGGCGATGTCGGCGACACCCTCGCCTTTCAAAGCTGAAACAAGGAATACATCCTCGAACAGGCCCTCGGCGCGGAAGCGTTCGACCAGCGGGAGCAGGTCGGTGCGTTTCATGCCGTCGATCTTGTTCAGCACCAGCGCCTTTTTCTTGCCGGGCACATTCTTCAGGCCTTCCAGGATCGCCTGCGTGTCACGGAAGGCCAGGCTCTTTTCGTCGGCGTCGGCGGCATCGACGATCAACAGGATCGCGTCCGCCTCCTCCGCGCCGGCCCAGGCGCTGCCGACCATGGCGCGGTCCAGGCGGCGGCGGGGGCGGAAGATGCCCGGCGTGTCCACGAACACGATCTGGGTTTCGCCGTTCATCGCGATGCCGCGCACCGGCATGCGGGTCGTCTGCACCTTGGGTGTCACGATGGCGACCTTTGAGCCGACCAGCGCGTTGATCAGCGTGGATTTGCCCGCATTGGGCGCGCCGATGATGGCGGCGAAACCGCAGCGTGTTGTCATGCCGTCACCCTTGCGAGCAGCTTTCCTGCCGCATCCTGTTCCGCGTCGCGCTTGGAGCCGCCTTCGCCGCGCGCGGGATCGTGGCCGGGCACCCGCACCTCGATCACGAAATGCGGCGCATGGTCGGGGCCGTCGCGCGACACGACCTGATAAACCGGCGCGGCGGCGTCCTTGCCGCGTCCCTGGGCCCATTCCTGCAGACGGGTCTTGGCGTCGCGCATTTCCGGCTCGAAGTTGCGGAAGTCCCAGAAGCGCAGGATGAAATCTCTCGCGGCCGGAAAGCCGCCGTCAAGATAGATCGCCGCGATGATCGCTTCGCAGGCGCTGCCAATGATGGGTCCGCGCCCCCGGCCACCCGCGCCCGACATTTCCGATTTGGTCAGCGCCAGATGATCCCACAGGCCCAGCGCCTCGCCCACCTTCGCGCAGGCTTCCCAGCGCACCAGCGCGTGAAGGCGATGGGTCAGCGAGCCTTCCTGTTCGTCGGGATAAAGGTCGTACAGGGTGCGCGCCACCACGATTCCCAGAACCCGGTCACCCAGAAATTCCAGCCTTTCGTTGGAGCGGCTGTGATTGGCCCCGGCATGGGTCAGGGCGCGCTTCAGAAGATCGCGGTCCTTGAAGACATATCCCAGCTTGTCGTCGAGCGCGTCGGCCAAGGCGCTAATGAACCAGCGTGAACAGGCGCGAATAGCGCGTGGCGAAAGGCCATTTCCACACTTCCCACAGGCGCGCGGTGCCGTCGGTGGAGAAGAAGCGGAATACCGCCTTGCCTTCCAGATACTCGGCGGGAACGAAGCCCACCTCGCCCCGGCTGTCGTCGGAATTGTCGCGATTGTCGCCCATCATGAAGTAGTGGCCGGCCGGAACGGTGAACACGGGCGTGGAGTCGAAGGCGCCATTCTCGGTCTTGTCCAGCACGACATAGCTTTTGCCGTTCGGCAATGTCTCGCGATACTGGGTCCAACTGCCGGGGATGCCGTCCAGATCGCCGACATAATCTTCGACCCGCTCGCGCTTCACCGGCTTGCCGTTGAGGTAGAGCACATTGTTGATCATCTGGATCTTGTCGCCAGGCATTCCGATCAGGCGCTTGATGAAATCCGATTCATAGGCGCGCGAATTCTTGTTGGGCATCTTGAAGACGATCACGTCGCCGCGCTGCGGTTCGATGTTGGGGAAGCGGCCATGGATGGAGCCGCCGATGGGCCAGCCGCCGAAGGGGAAGCTGTAGCGGCTGTAGCCATAGGAAAATTTCTGGATGAACAGATAGTCCCCGATCAGCAGCGTGTTCTCCATCGAACCGGATGGGATGTAGAAGGGCTGGAACAGGAAGGTGCGGATGACCAGCGCGATCAGCCCGGCATAGACGATGGTCTTGACCAGTTCCTGCCAGGATTCCTCGGTTTTCGGCGCGGCGCCGGTCTTGGTGTTCTCGGACATGGGTTTTCCGCTGGTTCGGGCAGCACAAAGCGGGTCCGGCCCGGTCCTGTCAAGGATATGGGGATTTAATCTTTGACCGCCGAGATGATGACGATCGCCTGGGCCAGCGGGAAATCATCGGTGATGGTGAGGTCTATCTGGGCGCGATGGCCTCCCGGGGTCATCGCCTCCAGCCGCTTCAGCGCCCCGCCCGTCAGCCGCATGGTCGGCTTGCCGCCCGGCAGGTTCACCACCCCCATGTCGCGCCAGAACACGCCCCGGTGCAACCCGGTGCCCAGCGCCTTTGCGCAGGCCTCCTTGGCGG
>JAFIHO010000221.1 GCA_017849395.1 Hyphomicrobiales bacterium | reverse complement strand
GAAAAGGCCGACGCGGTCGGCAATCGCATCTTCGTCAATGGCAATGATGCGGCAGGGCTGGGCTGTGTCTATGGCGGCGCAACCATCGCGGCCTGGTATCCCATCACGCCGTCCACTTCGGTGGCGGAAGCGTTCGCGAAGCATTGCAGGAAATATCGCACCGAGGCCGACACCCAAAAAAATAAATACGCCATCGTGCAATCGGAAGATGAAATCTCCGCCATTGGCACGGTGATCGGCGCGGGCTGGAACGGCGCGCGCGCGTTCACTGCAACCTCCGGCCCCGGCATCTCCCTGATGCAGGAATTCTTGGGGTTAGCCTATTTCGCGGAAATCCCGGCCGTCATCATCGACGTGCAGCGCGGCGGCCCGTCCACCGGCATGCCCACCCGCACCCAGCAGGCCGATCTCCTGATCTGCGCTTATGCATCCCATGGCGACACCAAGCACGTCGTGCTGTTCCCGGAAGACCCGAAGGAACTGTTCGAAATGTCCGCCCAGGCGTTCGACCTCGCGGAGCGGTTGCAGACGCCGGTCTTCGTACTGGAAGATCTGGATATCGGCATGAATGAATGGCTGTGCGAGCCCTTCGTGTGGGATGACAAGCGCACCTATGACTGCGGCAAGGTGATGACCGCCGCCGATCTGGACAGCGGCAAAACATTCGGCCGTTATCTGGATGTGGATGGCGACGCGATCCCGTACCGCACCCTGCCGGGCACCCATCCCACCAAGGGTGCGTTCTTCACCCGCGGCACCAGTCGCGACCGTTTCGCCAAATACAGCGAGGAAGGGCCCGTCTATCAGGACAATATGCAGCGCCTGCTGCGCAAGTTCGAAACGGCCAAGACGCTGGTGCCAGGCCCCGTCATCCAGAAATCGAAGGAAAAGGCCCGCTGCGGTGCGATCTATTTTGGCTCCACCACGGCGGCGATGAAGGAAGCCATGGCGGCGCTGGAAGGGCAGGGCATGCACCTTGACCTGATGCGATTGCGCGCCTTTCCGTTCAGCGACGCCGTGGTCGATTTCATCAATGCCCATGACCAGGTGTTCCTGGTGGAGCAGAACCGCGACGCCCAGATGCGCACCCTGCTGGTCAATGAATGCGGCATCGATCCGGCGCGGTTTATCTCCATCCTCAACTATGATGGCACGCCCATCACCGCGCGCTTCATCATCGGGGCGATCTCCGAACGCCTCGCTCTCGCCAGGGAGGCCGCGGAATGACCTATATCGCCAAGCCCAAACTGCGCCATCCGGCCATTCCGAAGAACAAGCTGGGCTTCACCCATCGCGACTATGAAGGTTCTGTCTCCACGCTTTGCGCCGGCTGCGGCCATGACTCGATTTCCTCCGCCATCGTGCAGGCCTGTTTCGAACTGGCCATCGAACCGCATCGCGTGGCGAAACTGTCGGGCATCGGCTGTTCTTCCAAAACCCCGGACTATTTCCTGGGACAGAGTCACGGCTTCAACGCCGTGCATGGCCGCATGCCCTCGGTGCTGACCGGCGCCAACCTGGCCAATCGCGATCTGATCTATATGGGTGTGTCGGGCGACGGCGACTCTGCCTCCATAGGGCTCGGCCAGTTCGTCCATTGCATCCGGCGCGGCGTGAACATGGTCTACATAACGGAAAACAATGGCGTGTACGGCCTCACAAAGGGCCAGTTCTCCGCCACCGCCGACAAGGGATCCAAGAGCAAGGCTGGCGGAACCAACATGGATTCGCCCCTCGACCTGGTCAGCATGGCGTTGATGGTTGGCGCGACATTGGTGGGCCGCAGCTTTTCCGGCGACAAGACCCAGATGGTGCCGCTCATCATGGCGGCGATCCAGCATCCCGGTCCGGCTTTCATCGACATCGTCAGTCCCTGCGTGGCGTTCAACAACCATGCGGGATCGACCAAGGCCTATGAATTCGTGCGCGCCCACAATGAAGCGGTCAACCGGCTGGACATCATGGAACCGCGCGAGGCCATCACAGTCGAATACGCTCCGGGCACCACCGAGGAAGTGGCGCTGCATGACGGTTCGGTGCTGAAACTTGCCAAACTGCGCGAGGACTATGATCCCTACGACCGCATCGCGGCGATGACCTATCTCCAAAGCCGTGCCGCCGCGGGGGAATTGGTCACAGGCCTCATCTATATGGACCGTGACGCCAGCGACATGCATGTCAATCTGAATACAGTCGAACAGCCTCTTAACCGTCTGTCATCGGCTGAACTTTGCCCAGGTTCCCAGGGATTGGAAGCATTCAACGCCGCGCACCGCTGACTGTTTCGGCACTATTTGCATTTATCTTACGCAAGTCCTGTTCGGTGGCCGATTTCGCAGAAATTCGCGCCTTTTGCGTAAACCCAAAACCTGTCGTAGGCTTCATTGCTTTCGATCGGTGCCTCCGAATGAAACGCAAGGCTCTCTACAGCCGCGCCGCGCGGGCGCGCGTCCGTCCGCCGGAAGGCGGGGCGGGGGAACATTTCGACCCCGCCGATCTGTTCATGGAAGAGCCGCCCCTGACTGCAGGGGCATGGAAAGCGGTCAAGCGTTTTGTGGCGCGCCATGATCGGGGCATGACCGTATTGGGCGCGGTGCTGATCGCGGTGGCGCTTTTCGGCTTCTACATCATCCTCAATCCCCAGCCGCGCCCCTACACGCAATGGGATATCGAGAACGCCGTCAAATATGTCCTCGAGAATACGCCGCCCGGTCCGGCGGAAACCACGGTCGCGGCGGCCATCATCGCGCCATCCGTGGTGCGGGTGGATGGCTATCTGTCGCCGGAACATGCCGCCGAGTTGGCGAAGCTGCAAAAACAAAAGGACGCTGAAAACAAGCACCGTTCCCCCCATCGCGTGCCAGGCAAGCCGCCCGCCGCCGGCAAGGAGGAGGAGGCGAATGGCGAGCCGCACCCCGATTCCACAGGCAGCGGGGTGGTGATCGACGAACGCGGTAACATCATGACAAACCTGCACGTCATCAACAGCACCGATCGCTGGGTGGTGACGTTCGCGGACGGCAGCAAGTCTGACGCGACCGTGGTGACGGTTCAGCCGGAAAATGATCTGGCGGTAATACGCGCGAAGAAAACACCCAACGAGATCAAGCCCGCGGCGCTGGCTTCCACGCGCGATCTGCATCCTGGCGATATGGTGACGGCGGTCGGCTTTCCGTTCGGTATCGGCCCGTCCGTGTCATCCGGTGTAGTGGCGGGCCTGAAGCGCGAATTCTACGACGCCGAATCCAAGAAGGGAAAACTCACCAACCTGATCCAGTTCGACGCGGCGGTGAATCCCGGAAATTCCGGCGGCCCGCTGGTCAACCGGGATGGCGAGGTGGTTGGCATCGTGACGGCAATCTACAACCCGACCGGCCAGCATGTGTTTGCAGGGCTCGGCTTCGCCGTGCCGATCGAGAATGCCGCCAAGGCCATGGGTGAGAATCCGCTTTGATGCGACTTTGAGGTGACGACGATGAACAAGGACGGCGCGCATCAGGGTCTGGAATCCCTGCTCTATGAAGTGAAGAAGGTCGTCGTGGGCCAGGACCATTTCCTGGAACGAGTGCTGGTCGCGCTGCTGGCGGGCGGCCATCTGCTGGTTGAAGGCGTGCCGGGCCTTGCCAAGACGCTGACGGTATCCACCCTCGCGCGGGTGATGCAGGGCAGCTTCAAGCGCATCCAGTTCACGCCCGACCTCGTGCCCGCCGACCTCACCGGCACCCGCATCTACAACCAGAAGACCGGCGATTTCACCACCCAGCTCGGTCCCGTCTTCGCCAATCTCGTTCTGGCCGACGAAATCAACCGCGCCCCCGCAAAGGTGCAGAGCGCTTTGCTGGAATCCATGCAGGAACGACAGGTCACCATCGCGGGTCAGACCTATCCCTTGCCCAAACCCTTTGTGGTGATGGCGACCCAGAACCCGATCGAGACCGAAGGCACCTATGCCTTGCCGGAAGCCCAGGTGGACCGGTTCATGATGAAGGTGCTGGTCGGTTATCCCACCGAGGATGAAGAGTTCGCCATCGTCCAGCGCGTCACCGGCCCGGCTACCGCCATCGCGCCTGTCACGAACACCGAGGAATTGCTCGAAATGCAACAGAGGGCCCGCCAAGTCTATGTCGATCCGGCGCTCGTGTCCTATGCGGTGCGGCTGGTGGCGGCGACGCGTGCGCCGGAGAAAGCCAATCTGCGCGATCACGGCCGTCTGATCCTTTACGGCGCCAGCCCCCGCGCCACCATCGGCCTGATCGAAGCGGGCCGCGCCATGGCATTCCTGCGCGGCCGCGACTATGCCCTGCCGCAGGATGTGGTGGATGTGGCGCTCGACGTGCTGCGCCACCGCGTCGTCCCGTCCTACGAGGCGCTGTCCGAAGGCGTCAGCGCCGACCGCATCGTGCGCGACATCATGCGCAACGTCTCCCCGCCCGAGAAAGTCATGGAGAGCCATGCCCGCATCGCCAGCGCCTGAGGCCATGCTGCGCCGGCTGGAATGGCCGGTGGCGCGCCGCCTGGAAGGGCTGCTGCAGGGCGGCTACCGCACCGTCGCGCGCGGGCCGGGCACCGACCTGGCCGATATCCGCGAATATCAGTTCCATGACGATGTACGCCATATCGACTGGAACGTAACGGCGCGCATGGAAACGCCCCATGTTCGCGAGTTCCTGGAGGATCGCGAAATCACGGCCTGGTTCCTTCTCGACCTGTCGGCCTCGCTGGATTTCGGTTCGGGCTCAGTGTCCAAACGCGCGGTGTTGGCCGAATTCACCACGCTTGTGTGCCGCCTTCTGGCGGGCAAGGGAAACCGCGTCGGCGCGCTGTTGTTCCATGACCATATCGAGCGGGTGATCCCCGCGCGCGGCGGGCGGCGGCAGGTGTTGCACATCCTGGATGCCGTGCAACGCCGGGAGACGCGCCCGCGCAATCCTCGCCCCACCGATCTGGGGCTCGCGTTGCGCGAAGCGGGCCGCATCATCCGGCGGCGTTCCTCCCTGTTCCTGGTGTCGGATTTCATTTCCATGCCCGGCTGGGAACAGCCGCTGCAGGTGCTGGCGGGACGCCATGACGTGGTGGCGGTGCGGCTGCTGGACCCACTGGAGACGCGGCTGCCGGATTTGGGCTTGCTGACTTTCCAGGATGCGGAGACGGGCGAGCAACTCTTTGTGGATACCCATGACAAGGGCTTCCGCCGCCGCTTCGCCGCCATCGCCGAAGCGCGCGAGGACGCGCTGCGCACCACCTTCGCCAACGCCGGCGTGGACGCGATGGAGCTGTCCACCGGCGACGACACGATGGATGCTCTCGCCCGTTTCTCCCATATGCGTCGCCGCCGCATGACCGCACCTTTGGCGGGAGCGGCCCCATGAGCTGGTTCAAGGATATTCCCTGGTCTCGCTGGCACGAATTCGCGCCCAGCCTGACGTTCCAATGGCCGGAACTGTTGTGGCTGCTGCTGACCGGTCCGCTGCTGGTGCTGATGTATGTCCTGATCCTGCGCCGCCGCCGCAAGAATGCGCTGCGCTATGCCAGCCTGGGGATCATCAAGCAGGCGGCAGGCGCCGTGACCTTCCGCCGCCATATTCCGCCGATCCTGCTGCTGGCGGCGCTGATGCTGCTGATCGTCGGTATGGCGCGGCCCACCGCCCTGGTCAGCCTGCCGTCCAACCGCGCCACGGTGATCCTGGCGATGGATGTGTCGGGCAGTATGCGCGCCGCAGACGTCAAGCCAAGCCGCATCGCCGCCGCCGAGAAGGCGGCCAAGGATTATGTGAAGGACCAGCCCAAGGGCGTGCTGATCGGCATTGTCGCCTTCGCTGCCACGGCGCTGCTGGTGCAGAATCCAACCACCGACCGCGCCGCACTGGCGGCCGCCATCGACCGCTTCGAACTGCAGCGCGGCACCGCGGTGGGCAGCGGCATTTTGATGTCGCTCTCCACCATCTTCCCGCAGGAGGATTTCCAGATCACCCGCATCAATGCGGAAGCCGGTTATGGCTATGGCGGCGGCTGGCGGCGCTTCGGCGGCGGCAGCCCGCTGGGCGAGCGGCGGCAGGACGGCCCCAAGAAAAAGCATGTGCCGGTGGAACCCGGTTCCTACAAAAACGCAGTCATCATTTTGCTGACCGACGGCGCAACCACCACCGGTTATGATCCGATCGAGGCGGCCCGCACGGCCTCCGAGTACGGCGTGCGCGTCTATACGGTCGGCTTCGGCACGACCAAGGGCAATATCGTCGGTTTTGGCGGTTTCTCGATGCGGGCGCAGTTGGACGAGGATTCGCTGAAGAAGATCGCGGACATGACGCGTGGCCGCTACTTCCATGCCACCACCGGCGAAGACCTGAAACAGATTTACGGCAATCTCGGCAAGCAGCTGGTGGTCGAGACCAAGGAGATGGAAATCACCGCCTTCTTCGCCGCCGCCGCCGCTCTGCTGATGATGCTGGCCGCAACCCTGTCCCTGTTCTGGTTCGGAAGACTGGCTTAAGTCTTCGGTACGCGGTTGCCTGCAATCACGCACGGTGTCATGGCCCGGCTTGACCGGGCCATCCAGGGCAACAGGCTCGATCTGTGAGCTATGGACCGCTTTTAAGGTCAATTATGGAAACAATGAATTTCAATAGTTTCTATTTCTGATCAACCCTGCCCGGTCTATCTAAATCCTCGAAACAGGGCGGCCCTGCCGTCCCATCGCAGGAGGCGAACATGATCGAACGCAGACCCTTTGCGGCGCTTGGCGGCGCCGACCATGGCTGGCTGAAGGCCAAGCACCATTTCTCCTTCGCGGAGTATCACGATCCAGCGCGCGTCCACTGGGGCGATCTGCGGGTCTGGAACGACGACGAGATTGCCGCCAATTCCGGTTTCCCACCGCATCCGCACGCCAACATGGAGATCATCACCTATGTGCGCGAAGGCGCCATCACCCATCAGGACAGCCTCGGCAACAAAGGCCGCACCGAGGCGGGCGATGTCCAGGTGATGAGCGCGGGCAGCGGCATCCGGCATGCGGAATACAACATGGAGTCGGTCACGACCCGCATCTTCCAGATCTGGATCCTGCCCACCAAACAGGGTGGCCAGCCGACCTGGGGTTCCAAGCCCTTCCCGAAGGACGACCGTTCGGGGCGTTTCGTCACCCTTGCCAGCGGTATCGACAACGACAATGACGCGCTGCCCATCCGTGCTGACGCACGGGTGCTGGGCGCGACGTTGAAGGCAGGCGAGAGCGTCGAATACGCCATCGGCAAGGCGCGGCACGGCTATCTTGTGCCCGCGACGGGCGCGGTGGATGTGGACGGCGTGCGCATCGAGGCACGCGACGGCGCGGCCATCCGCGATGTCGAGCGCTTCAAGGTCACGGCGCTGGAAGATTCCGAAATCGTCCTGGTGGACGCGGCCTGACGAACGACGGCCAGGACGGTTTTCTGTCCTGGCCGCGACCCACAAAAACTGCGAGGAGAAAGACAATGACGAAAGTACTGGTTCTTTATTATTCCGCCTATGGCCATATCGAAAAGATGGCCGAAGCCGTCGCCGAAGGCGCCCGCGAAGCGGGCGCCGAGGTTGACATCAAGCGCGTCCCCGAACTCGTGCCGGAGGAGATCGCCAAAAAGTCCTACTACAAGATCGACCAGAAGGCTCCAGTCGCCAAGGTCGACGACCTGGCGAATTACGACGCCATCATCGTCGGCACCGGTACCCGCTTCGGCCGCATGGCGTCGCAGATGGCCAACTTCCTCGATCAGGCGGGTGGGCTGTGGGCCAAGGGCGCGCTGCATGGCAAAGTCGGCGGCGCGTTCACCTCCACCGCGACCCAACATGGCGGACAGGAAACCACTCTGTTCTCCATCATCACCAATCTGTTGCATTTCGGAATGGTGATCGTGGGCATGAACTATGGCTATACCGGCCAGATGGAACTGAATGACGTGACCGGCGGCTCGCCCTATGGCGCAACCACCATCACAGGCGGCGATGGTTCGCGCCAGCCGACCGAGAATGAACTGCGCGGCGCGCACTATCAGGGCCGCCAGATCGCCGAGACAGCGAAGAAGCTGCATGGCTAGATGAAGGGCGCGGAAACCCCAAGAAAGTTATGGGTTTCCGCGCCTTGCCCTGACTCACATTCGGCGGTTTGATCGCGGCGTTCTTTCGGCGGCATCTGAATTGAAAGGAATCTGCCATGCCCACGATCACCACCAAGGACGGCGTCGAGATTTTCTACAAGGACTGGGGCAGCGGTCAGCCGATCGTTTTCAGCCATGGCTGGCCTCTGTCGGCCGATGACTGGGACAATCAGATGTTGTTCTTCCGTAACCAGGGTTTCCGTGTCATCGCGCATGACCGGCGTGGGCACGGACGTTCCTCCCAAGGCGACGGGGGCCACGATATCGCTCACTACGCTGCCGACCTGGCCGTCCTGACCGAAAAGCTGGAACTGAGGAATGCCGTCCATGTCGGCCATTCCACCGGCGGCGGCGAAGTGGCTGCCTATGTTGCCCGGTTCGGTGAACCCCAGGGCCGCGTCGCCAAGGCAGTTCTGATCAGCGCCGTACCGCCGATCATGGTCAAGACGCCCGCCAATCCTGGCGGCCTTCCCAAGGAAGTGTTCGACGGGCTGCAGGCGCAGCTTCAGGCCAATCGCGCGCAGTTCTATTACGACCTTCCCGCAGGCCCCTTCTATGGATTCAACCGTCCCAACGCGAAAGTCAGTCAGGGCTCCATCTGGAACTGGTGGCGCCAGGGCATGATGGGAGGAGCCAAGGCGCATTATGACGGTATTGTCGCCTTCTCCCAGACGGACTTCACCGACGACCTGAAGAAGATCACGGTGCCCACCCTGGTCATGCATGGCGATGACGACCAGATCGTGCCTTACGCGGATTCCGCTCCTCTTTCCGCGAAGCTGCTGAAGAACGGCACGCTCAAGACCTACAAGGGTTTCCCGCACGGCATGTGCACCACCGAAGCCGACACGATCAACGCCGACCTCCTGGCTTTCATAAAAAGCTGATCCAAAACAAAACCGCCGCCGGTTGCCCGGCGGCGGTCTTTTCACATCGCGCCCGGATCAGTTCCAGTCGCGCGTGACATTATAGTAATTGTAGGTGGTTTCGCGGATCGAACCCAGCGAGCCATCATGCTTGGTGAGATCCTTGAGACTATAGTTCGGCGCGTTCTCCAGCCGGTCCTTGGACAGGGGCACCACATAGCCACCCTTGTCCTCGTCATAGTCGAGTACCGACCACGGAACCGGATAGTAATTCTCGCCGACGCCCAGGAACCCGCCGAAGCCCAACGCCGCGAACATGATCTGATTGGAAGTCTTATCCAGCACAATGTCTTCCACCGTGCCGATTTTCTCGCCCGCGTCGTTATAGACTGCGGTCCCTTTCACCTTGGACGCCAGGATGGCCGAGGTATGGCCGCTGGTGGTGGTCATGGAATTCCTCCTTGTTGGCTGCTTCGCGGTAACGGGTTCCCGGTGTTTTTGTTGCCGGAACCCTCGATTTAAAAGGTCCGCCACCGCACGCTTGACCTTTTCCGCCGAAATCGAAACGGTGCAAGGCCATCGTTTCGGGGTCTGCGATGTCCAACCTGCCCGACCTGGAAGGCCTTGCGATCTTTGCGCGGGTGGCGGAACTGCGTTCCTTCGCGCGTACCGCCGCCGAACTGAAAATGTCCAAGGCAACGGTCTCCAAGGCCATTTCACGGGTGGAAGCCCGGCTGGGCGCGCGGCTGTTCAACCGCACTTCGCGGCGGTTGGCGCTGACCGATGCGGGGCAACAGCTCGCCGCCCGTGCGCAGGCGATGCTCGCGGAGGGCGAGGCTGCGGAAAGCGAGGCCCTGTCGCAGTCCTTAAGCCCGCGCGGGCTGGTGCGGGTGGCGGTGCCGATGTCGTTCGGCGTGTCTTTTATCGCGCCGCTTCTGCCGGAATTCTTCCGCCTCTATCCCGATGTCTCCATCGATCTGCATCTCATCGACGCGCTGGTGGAGTTGATCGGTGGCGGGTTCGACGGCGCGATCCGCATCGCGGCCCTGCCGGATTCCTCCCTGCTGGCGCGGCGACTGTGCCCCATGCAACTTCATCTGCTGGCGTCCCCCGCCTATCTGAAGGCGAAAGGACGGCCCAAGCATCCTTCCCAGCTGACGGAGCATGTCGGGCTGGGCTATTCCTACCAGCTCACCCAGGACACATGGCGCTTCCAGAAAGCCTCCGGTGAAGTGGTGGCGGTGCGGCCGTCCGGCCCGCTCAGGGTCAACAATGGCGATGCGATGCTGCCCAGCCTGATCGCAGGCGTCGGTCTGGGTGTTCTGCCGGAATTCATCGCGCGGGAGGCGCTGGCCGCGAAGAAACTGGAGATCCTGCTACCGGACTGGACCTTGCCGGGTGGAGCGGTGAACTGGGTGACGCCCCCGGGCGGTCCCAAGCCAAAGCGCGTGGAGGCGCTAGCGGATTTTCTGGCCCAGCGGCTTGCCCGGCCGCAGACAAAGCGCAATCGTGGGGAGACGAAATAGGGGGCTTGGGTCATGCGCTTTGCCATCGCCACGCTTTTCCTGTGCGCTTCCGCCGGAATTGCCGCCGCCGCCGATCACAAGCTGCTGCATGACCTGGCCGCCGAAGTGAAGGTGGAGGAACTTCGGGCCACCGATGTAAAGCTGGTCGGTTTCGGCACCCGCCACACTTTGTCCGACGCGACATCGCCCACCCGCGGCATCGGCGCCACGCGCAATTACATCAGGCAGCGGTTCGAGGCGATCAGCGCCGCGTGCGGCGGCTGCCTCGCCATTGAGATGCCCTTCGAGATGTTGACCAGTGACCGGGTGCCGACGCCCACCGCGATCTACGACATCCTCGCCATTCAGAAAGGCACGACCGATCCGAACCGCGTCATCATCATGGCGGCCCATGTGGATTCCCGGAACGGCAACACGCGCGATGCGGTGGGCGACGCGCCCGGCGCGAATGACGACGCCTCCGGCACTTCGGCCGTGATCGAAGCGGCGCGGATTCTGTCGAAACGCAAATTCCCCGCCACCATCGTCTATGCCGTGCTGACCGGCGAGGAACAGGGCCTGCTGGGCGGCAAGGTGTTGGCCAACTACGCCCGCGCACATGATTGGCAGGTGGAGGCCGACCTCAACAATGACATTATCGGCAACAGCCATGGCTATGATGGCTTCGTCGATGACAGGCATGTGCGCGTGCTGTCGGAAGGTACGCGCTCGCTGGAGACGCCGGCAGAGGCCAACCAGCGCCGCTATAATGGCGGCGAACTGGACAGCCCGTCGCGGAATATCGCGCGCTTCATGGCCGGGCTGGCGGATAGCTACCTCAAGGATTTCCAGGTGCGCATGATCTACCGCACCGACCGCTATGGCCGGGGCGGCGACCAGGTGCCCGTGCTGGCGGTCGGCTATCCCGCCGTGCGCATCACTGAAGTCGCGGAGAACTATACCCGCCAGCACCAGGATGTGCGCACCGAGAACGGCATCGCCTATGGCGACGTGCTGTCGGGGGTGGATTTCAACTATCTGGCGCAGGTGGCGCGGCTGAATGTCGTGGGACTGGCGGCGCTGGCGATGGCGCCCATGCCGCCGCCAAACCTGTCCATCGAGGGCGCCATAACCCCCGACACGAAACTGAAATGGTCACCCTCGGCGGGCGCAGAGTCGTACCGCGTATGGTGGCGCGATACCACCGCGCCTTTCTGGGCCGATAGCCGTGACGCGGGCAAGGCATCCCAACTCACATTGAAGAATGTCAGTATCGACAATTCCTTCTTCGGCGTGTCGGCGGTCTCGCCGGATGGCTATGAAAGCCCGGTGGAATTTCCGGGTGTCGCGGGCGCGTTCGTCGGCCCCGCACCGAAACCCTGATGAAGCCGCTCACAGACTAAGCGTGAAGTTTCTCATATGTCCTCATGCTGAGCCTGTCGAAGCATGATGGCCGGAACGCGGTCCTATAGCGTCTTCCCCGGCGCGATGTCGCGCAGTGATGTCTTGATATGCAGCAGCGCCGTCATCTTCTGCGCGCGCGCCTGCGCCAGCGCGGCGGGAAAATCCTCGGTCCGCTCGACTAGTGCCGCCCAGCACCCGAACGACCAGGCCAGCGCGGCGAAATCCGGATTGGCGAGATCGGTGGCGGATACGCGGCCGGGATAATCGCGCTCCTGATGCATACGGATCGTGCCCAGCGAACCATTGTCGATCACCAGCACGATCACCTTAGCGCCCGTCTGCATCGCCGTCGCCAGCTCCTGCGCCGCCATCAGAAAGCAGCCATCGCCCGCCACGGCCACGGCTTCGCGCGCGGGATGCGCCAGTTTCGCCGCGATGGCGGCTGGCAGGCCGAAACCCATCGCGCCGCTGGTGGGGCCAAGCTGGGTCGCGGGACGGCGATGCCGATAGAAGCGATGTAACCACGCGGCATAATTGCCCGCGCCGTTGCACACGATGGCATCCGGCGGCAGCGCATCGGCTAGGTGGCGGAATATTTCCGAGAGATTGACCGCCCCCGACACCGGCACCGGTGCGGAAAAGGTTTCGTAGGACGCATGGGCTTCGTTTGCCGTGTCGCGCCAGTCGCGCCCGGGCGCGACGCCGCACAGGGCCTCCGCCGCCAGATTCACATCCGCTGCCGCGCCGATAAGACAGGGCCAGACCCTGCCGATCTCCGCCGCATCGGGATGGATATGGATCAGCCTGCGCCCCGTGTCCTCCGGCTTGAACAGGCGATAGCCCTGTGTCGGGATATCTCCCAGCCGCGTACCAAGCGCAATCACCAGGTCGGCGTTCTGGACGCGCGCGATCAGCGCGGGATTGGGGCCAAGACCCAGATCGCCCGCGTAACAGGGATGATCATTGTCGATCAAATCCTTGCGGCGGAACGCCAACGCCACAGGAATTCCTGTACCGGCGATCCAGTCCGACAGCTTCGCCGGCGCATCTTCGCGCCAGCCGCTCCCACCCAGGATCATCACCGGCCGTTCCGCCTGCGCCAGCCGGGCAGCGATGTCACCCAGCGACCGCGCGGACAAGCCCGCTGGTTTCGGCGCGGCGGCGCGCACCGGAACATCCGCCACCGTCTGGCGCAGCATGTCCTCCGGCAGCGCGATCACTACCGGACCCATGCGGCCACGCAATGCGATCTCAAAACCCCGGCTGGCTTCCGCTTGCAACTGATGTTCGTCATCGACATCGACCACGGATTTGGCGACCGAGCCGAAGAACGCGCCATAATCCATTTCCTGGAAAGCCTCGCGCCCCTTGTGGGCGCGCGCCACCTGGCCGATGAACAGGATCATGGGCGCACTGTCCTGCCGCGCCGTGTGCAACCCGACGCTGGCCTGGGTCGCGCCCGGACCGCGCGTCACCATGCAGATGCCGGGCCGTCCCGTCAGTTTGCCATGCGCGGCTGCCATGTTCGCGGCGGCGGATTCATGGCGGCAGGTAACGGTGGTAATGCGGTCCTTCACCGCGCCCAGCGCATCCAGCACCGCCAGATAACTTTCGCCCGGCACGCAATAGACATGGGTGACGCCTTCGGCCAGCAGCACCTTGACCAGGGCCTCGGCGGCAGTCGTCATTTGGCGGGTTCAACCGCGAAGGCGCGGGGGGCTTCGTCCTTCCGCCAGGTGTCCCACATGGTCGCGTAGGCGGCCTCAATGTTGCGCGTGAAACGCGCCGTGTCGAACAGCGCGCAGGTGGCGCGGTTCTTCTCCAGCTTGGCGCGCAACGCCTTCAGCTTTGCCGTGTCCGCCGCCAGGTCCATGGCCAGCTTCTCGAACGCTTCGGGTGTTTCCGCGACCAGCTCCGGCAGTCCCGCCGCGTCCAGCAGGCTGGCGGCGACGCGGCCGGGGAAGGTGGTGCCGCGCAAAGTCAGCAGCGGTACGCCCGCCCACAGCGAGTCGCTGGCCGTGGTGTGCGCGTTATAGGGCAGGGAGTCGAGGAACAGGTCCGCCAGTTTCAGCCGCGCGAGATGCTGCGCCAGCGGCAGCGCGCCCGCGAAGATCAGCCGGTCGCCGGAAACGCCATGGCGTTCGGCCTCCTTACGCGCATTCTCGTCGAACACCGGATGGGTTTGCAGCAGCCACAGAACGCTGCCTTCGGTCGCCTTCAAGATGTTCATCCAGGACGCGAAAGTGTCAGGCGAAATCTTGTAGCTCTGGTTGAAGTTGCAGAACACGAAGGCGCCTTCTGGCAGCCCCGCTTCGGCGCGCGTCG
>JAFIHO010000220.1 GCA_017849395.1 Hyphomicrobiales bacterium | reverse complement strand
GGCCTGCCGCCGCCATGGGCGTGCCACCACCAGCGGCGCAGACGGCGGCCCTCGGCAAACAATTCGCGGCGGAACGGCACCCAGGCCCTGGCGTCAGCCTCACCCAGTGCCGCAAGCGCGCGGGCGGCGGAATGGACATTGCGGTTCAGCATCAACGGCGGCGCGCCGCGCGCCAGGGCCGCCACGGGCAGATCGCGCGCCCGGAAGCGGAGCCCGCGCTTTGCCAGCTTCAGCCGCTCCACCAGCAGCGGATCCAGCGCATGGAGCGGGCCGTGCGGCTCCGGCGGCATCACATCGCGTTCCACCAGCACAACCTCTGCCCCGGCCTCCGCCAGCAGCGCCGCCGCCGCCAGGCCGTTGACGCTGGCGCCGATCACGATCACGTCATAGCGCGGTGTCATGCCGACGCTCCGCCGCGATCGGCCAGGATGGCGGCTGCTGCCACCGCGCCCGCCACACAGGCACCATGCGGCGCGGCCTGCACCGACGATCCCGCCAGATAGACGCCGGACAAGGCGCTGCGCGGGCCGGGTCGGAAGCCCAGCATCTGGTCGGGCGCGAGCAGGCCGCCATCCAGATCGCCATGGGTGGCGCCCAGCGCGTCCTCCATGTCAGGGGGCACGATGATCTTCAGGCCCGACAGGCTGGCCACGACGCCCGGCGCCGCGGCTTCCAGCCTGGTCAGCGCACGAGCGGCCAGAACCTCTCGCTTGGCATAGGTCCAGCCGCCATCGAACAGCGCATGCGGGATCGCGCCCAGCGTGATGGTGATGACGCCGCCGCCGGGGGGAGAAAGCGTGGGATCGCGCAGCGACACGGGATCGGCCAAAAGCGGCGGGCGCTCGGGAATTGCACCGCGGCGGAAGGCGGCGAGCGCATCGGCGTCACCGGGCAGGAACAGCGGCGCATCCAGCGGCGGGGGCTTGCGCAACGCCAGCAGAAGCCGGGCGCCCGCGCCCTGCATCCGCCAGTCGCGCGCCGCCGCCAGCAGCGGCGCGGGCAGCGCCGTCCAGGCGAACAGGGACAGAAAGGTGCGCTTGAAATCGAGCGTGGACAGAATGGTGCCGGTTTCGATCTCGCTGCCGTCCGAGATCATCAGCGCCTGGGGCTTGCGGCGGTGGAGTTTGATCTCGCAGGCCTCGGCGTTGCAGCGGATCGTCGCGCCCGCCGCTTCCGCAGCCGATGCCAGCGCCTTGCCCAGCGCACCCAGCCCTCCGCCGACGACATCGCTGCGGGCTGCTGTCAGAAGCGCAAGCGCACTGCCCGCAAGTTCGGGATCGATGGCGCGGCCCGCCAGCACGGCGTCAGCGGAAATGCCTGTTTCGGCGATGGATTTGTCGGCCCAATCGATGCCCGGCCAGACCGGCCCCTCGCCCGCCTGGGGCTGCATATGGGCCTGCAGCTTTTTCCAGACTGTATGCGGCGCCGGGGTCAGCGCCTCGCGCCGCGCACGCGCGATGATGGCGTCACGGCGGAACAGGATTCGGCTATCGGCGGACCCGTCAGCCAGGATCACGCCATGTTGCGCCACCCCCAATCCCTGCACCAGCGCGGCAGGAATGCGCGGCACGTCATCCTGGTAGGGCGAAGCAAAAAAACCGGGCGAAAAAGGGATCGTGATGCAGCGGCCGCCCGGCTGCGCGGCACGTTCGATCACGATGACGTCGAGATTGGCGCGGGCAAGCAGGATCGCCGCGGCAAGACCGTCCGCGCCTGCGCCGATAATCGCCGCGTCATATCGCACCTGAGAACCCAACCCCAACCAACGCGGATTCCCGCCCGCAATGGGGCTTTCTGGAAGTGCCGCGTGGCCGACGATAACCCGGCGATCAGGATACGCGCATGGAAAAAGAGCGGAAACGGCCTGACCGGCTATTTCCGCTCCTGGTTAATCGCTGCCGCGTTAACGAAGATGCCTAGAGCACGCCGCGCTTGTGTTCGCCGACCACGATGCGGCCCGGCGTGAACGCCTTCTTGAAAACATCCAGCGCCTTGCGGGGCTGGGCGTCGCCGCACATGAACACGTCGAACGCCGCATAGCCCTTTTCCGGCCAGGTGTGGACGGAGATGTGGCTTTCCGCCAGCACCGCCACGCCGGAAATACCGCCGCCATCCTCGAACTTGTGGAGATGGATGTGCAGCAGGGTTGCGCCCGCCGCCGTCACGGCGTCGATCAGCGCCGCCTCGATGCGGTCGCGCTCATCCAGGCCCTTGGCTTCCCAAAGGTCGATGATGAGATGGCTGCCCGCATAGGAGAGGCCATTCTTCGTGATGAAATGATCTTTTTGGTCGTCATTCGAAGGAGGAACGACGACGGGAACGGGCCTCGCAGTTGCGCGGACGCGAGGCGTCCTTGCTTCTTTGTTCGCCGCCACCAGATTAAGTCGAGCCATTCAAGCACCTACCCGTCTAGGAGTTGACACCTGCGCCTTGGCCTTGTGGACTTCCGGACGCGCCTTAAAGAAGAAAGCGACGCACGGGGTCACCCGGTCGCCGCTTTTTCCCGCTTTTTTTCTCGCGGGGTCGATTTCGAGATAAGACCTATCCCCCCCCCATGCAAGAAAAAATTTCCCCCGACGCCATTTTTTTTGAACCGCGTGGCGGCGGGGACGCTGGCACGCGCGCGCATGGGGCTCGCCGGAGGACGCGCGCGCCATTGCCGCGAAGCGAAGAAAGGCCTGTGAAATCGACGCCAGACGGATTTCGCGGCGCGGTAGACAGACGCGCCGCGCGGCCCTATACGCGTCGGCGCTATGCTGTCGCTAGCCGACTGTCACAATCGCTAAGGAACCGTTATGGCCCGTCCCCAGCCGCAGCCGTCCAAGACCGGCCTCTCCAGCAGCAAGCTCGCCACCGAGCGCCTCCACAAGGGCTACGCCCAGTCCATGGAGATCACCAAGGTGCTGGCGGACGAGCGCAGCCAGTACCAGCAGATCCGCATCTTCGACACTGTCGCCAATGGCCGGGTGATGACCCTGGACGACATCGTACAGATCACCAGCCGCGACGAGAGCGCCTATGCCGACATGCTGACCCATCTGCCGATGCTGGAGCATGGCAAGGTCGAGCGGGTGATGATCGTGGGCGGCGGCGACCTGTCCATCGCCGACGAGGCGCTCAAGCACAAAGGCGTCAAGGAGGTCGTGCTGGTCGATATCGACGGGCGGGTGATCGAGCTTTGTAAAAAGCTGTTCGGCGAGATCAACGCCAAGGCGTTCAGGGACAAGCGGCTGAAGCTGGAAGTGGCCGATGCGTTCGAATATCTGGGCCGCAAATCCAGCAGGAACCGTTTCGACCTGATCATCGCCGACCGGCCCGATCCTGTGGGACCTGGCAAAGCGCTGTTCGGCGAGACGTTCTACGACCGCATCAAATACGCGCTGCGCAAGGGCGGCTATGCGACCTTCCAGACCGGCGTGCCCTTCTACCAGCCCTGGGAGATCACCGAAGCACTGGAGGAGCTGTCACGCTTCTTCCCGCGCTCGGGCCTCTATCTGACGGTAGTGCCGACCTATATCGGCGGCTACATGGCGCTGTCCTGGGCGACCAAGGGCGGCAAGCCGCTGGGCACCAAGGCGGGCATCGCCAAGGCCGCCAGGGCGTTCAAGAAGGCGAAGCTGAAGACCGATCACTATAATCCCGAACTCCATGCCGCCGCCTTCGCGCTGCCGCAATGGATCCGCAAGCTGGTGCCTTGAACGGCGGCCAGCCCTGACCCGGAAATAGCGGCATGGATCACGATGTGGAACGCCGCGGCCTGCAAAGCGCCATAGCCATCGCCGCGCTGCTGCCGGTGACGGCGGGATGGCTGGGCATATTGGGCGGGCCGCAATATCTGACCCTTTATGGCCCGGTCGAGTCGCTCAGCCATGCCGGTTATCTGAGCGGGCTTCTGCTGGGGGTCGGGCTGGCCTTCTGGTCCACCATTCCCGACATCGAGAATGAAGGACGGCTGTTCGGCCTGCTCAGCGCCATCGTGATGGGCGGCGGGCTGGCACGCGCCTTCGTGGCCTTTCGGCTGGGCGTGCTGTCACCGGGCATCGCCGGGCCGCTGCTGATGGAACTGGGCGTCACGCCGGTTCTGTGGCTGTGGCAGCGGCGCCTGGCCCAGCGCGTGGGCGAGAGCCGGAGCGTCAAGTAGGCGACATCAAGCAGTAACAGCCCGGAAAACAAAAAGCCCCGCGGTTTCCCGCGGGGCTTTTGCTTTCAGACGGTCTTACTGGCCGAAGTGGAAGCGATATTCCGCACCCACCACGCGCGGATCGCCAACAAAACCGGTCAGGTTGTTGAAGTCGATGGCGCCCTGGACATTCTGCTGGTCGGTGATGTTGCGGCCATAGACAGCCACTTCATGGATGCCGCCGGGGAATACATAGCCGATCCGCAGGCCGCCTTCATAATTGCCGTTGGAGTGGAATTCCTTCGACTTGTAGAGGAAGAAGTTGGTGTAGCCCTGGACCCACCAGTCGGTCGACGCCACGATCTGCGCGCCATTGTCCAGCGGCAGGGTGTAGCGCGCGCCAAACTGCAACATGAAATCGGGCGCCTGGGGGAACGGATTGTTGTTGAGGCTCACCGTTCCCAAGGTGGAATTGTAGGGGTTGATCGGCGTGCAACTGAGCGAGCCGAGTGTCGCCCCCGGCGTCGCGCCGCAGGGCGGGACGGTCAGGCCGGTGTCGCGGATCGCGGTGCGGGTCCAGCTTGCACCGGCATTGAACGACAGATTTTCCGTCGCCGCCCATTCCGCATCAGCTTCCATGCCATAGGCGTTGCCGCCCCGGGCATTGATCAGGTTCACCGAATTGGAACTGCCGCCGATGGCGCTGAACTGCATGTTGTGGACGTAATACTGGAAGCCGTCCACGTTCAGGCGCAACGAATTGTCGAACAGGGTGGTCTTCACGCCCGCTTCATAGGACGTGATGGTTTCCGACCGGGCGACGGAGTAACCGCTGCCAAAGGCCAGGTTGCGGCCCTGAATCGACGGCGCGCGGAAACCGGTGGCGGCGCGCGCATACAGATTGACTTCATCCGTCAACCGGTAGAGTGCGCTGACATCCCAGCTCACATTGTTGCCGTTCGTCTTGACGGGCGTGACGATGGGTGCCGTGAGGGGGCCGTTGGCGGTCAATGCCTTCACGTCCGTCGTCCAGCGCACGCCGCCGGTCACCGAGAAGTCTTCCATCAGCTTGTAGCTGGTCTGGCCGAACAGCGCCCATGAGGAGTTGGACTGGCGCACCGCTGTGGCGGGAACGAAGAAGGGATTGGTCGTGTCCTGGTATTTGGCGTCGAAATAGAACGCGCCGACCTGCCAGGACAGCGGGCTGTCCTGATAATTGCTGGCCAGATGGATTTCCTGGGTGAATTGGCGCAGGTAATCCAGGCCGTCCTGGGTGTCGGACGGGAAGGGAATGAAACCCGGCCCCATGCTGGGCAGGAAGACCGCGCCATAACCGCCATCGATGTCGCCGCGGCTATAGCCATGAGTGGTCTCGTAGCCGGTGATCGAGGTTAGCACCGTGTCGGCGATGTTGTAGTGCATCACCAGGCTGCCGCCGAGACCGTCATACTTCTGCGGATTGTTGTTGCCGCCGTCGAAGAACACCTTGTCGTAGATGTAATTCCCGTTAAGGGCGTTGCTGCCCTTGTTGAAGATGTTGGCGCGGAAGACCGCCGCGGTGCCGTTCAGCGAGCGGCCATGCAGGTTCAGCAGCGCATTGAAGTCGCTGGTCGGCTCCCACAGGAACTGGATACGCGCCGCGCGCTCGTCGAAGCCGCCAAGCGCGCCCTTCTGGCCGGTGAAGGCATTATCGATATAGTCGTCGCGGTGCTGGAACAGCAGCGACACGCGCGCCGACAGCGTGTCGGTCAGGCCGCCGCCGACAGCCGCCTGAAGATTGGCGGTGCCCAATTCGCCATAGGAAGCCAGGCCATAGGCGCTGAATTCCTGGCTGGGCTTCACGCTGGTGAACTTGACGATGCCCGCGGTGGTGTTGCGGCCGAACAGCGTGCCCTGGGGGCCGCGATCGACTTCGACATTCTGGACGTCCCACACCGGAGAGCTTTTCAGCACCACATTTTCCATCACGACATCGTCCATGATGATCGAGACGGGCTGGGAGGCGGCCAGATCGAAGTCGGAATTGCCCAGACCGCGGATATAGAAACGCGGCGCGACGCGGCCGTTGGAGGATTCGGCATAGAGACCCGGCACGCGGCTGGCGATGGACTTGATGTCCTGGGCGGATGCGAAGATCTGGTTGAACTGCTCGTCGCTCAGCGTGCTGGT
>JAFIHO010000219.1 GCA_017849395.1 Hyphomicrobiales bacterium | reverse complement strand
TTCGCGATGGAACTGGGCGGCCCGGAAGTGGGGCGCGGCTGCGGTGGGCGCGGAATCATTCATGGCTTCGAGCTGCTGGAAAAGCTGGGCTTCCATGAATGGGGCTTTGATTATGTGTTGCTCGATTTCCTGGGCGATGTGGTGTGCGGCGGCTTCGGCCTGCCGATCGCCCGCGACATGTGCCAAAAAGTGATCGTGGTGGGGTCCAACGACCTGCAATCACTCTATGTCGCCAACAATGTCTGCTCCGCGGTGGAATATTTCCGCAAGCTGGGCGGCAATGTCGGCGTCGCCGGTATGGTCATCAACAAGGATGACGGCACCGGCGAGGCGGAAGCCTTCGCCCGTTCCGTCGGCATCCCGGTGCTGGCCGCGATCCCCGCTAATGAGGATATTCGCCGCAAATCCGCCAACTACCAGATCATCGGCATGCCTGGCAGCGAATGGGCGCCGCTGTTCGAGGAACTGGCGCTGAACGTCGCCGAAGCGCCGCCGGTACGCCCCAAACCGCTGACGTCGGACGGGCTGCTTGGCCTTTTCTCCGCCGACATTACGGGGGCCGCCTACAAGCTCGAACCGGCATCCCAGGCCGATATGCGTGGAGCCGAATTCGTCGAGAAGAAAACCCTTGAAGTCGTCTACGACGAGGTCTGAAGCAGAATGAACGCGTCCGAACATTCCAGCGCCGCCGAAATCGTCTATGACGATGCCGCCTCGGCACCGCTGTCGAATGGAGAGGCCGCTGCCGCTTCCGCCGTTCCGACGCTTGCCCCGTCGGGCAACGGCATCGGTTGTCACGCGGGTGCCGGCGCCATGCACAAGGCGGCAGCCGCCGCGGGCAAATCGGAAATCCTGGCGCGCTATGCCGCGGACTATCCCAAGGGTCCGCACGACCAGCCGCAAAGCATGTGTCCGGCCTTCGGCTCCCTGCGCGTTGGCTTGCGTATGCGCCGCACCGCCACGATCCTGTCGGGTTCTGCCTGCTGCGTCTATGGCCTGACCTTCACCTCCCATTTCTATGGCGCCCGGCGCACGGTGGGTTATGTGCCGTTCAACTCCGAGACGTTGGTGACCGGCAAGCTGTTCGAGGATATCCGCGACGCGGTGTTCAAGATGGCCGACCCGGCACTTTATGACACTGTGATTGTCACCAATCTTTGCGTGCCCACCGCGTCGGGCGTACCGCTGCAATTGCTGCCCAAGGACATCAATGGCGTGCGCATCGTCGGCATCGATGTGCCCGGCTTTGGCGTACCTACCCATGCCGAAGCCAAGGACGTGCTTGCGGGCGCAATGCTGAAATATGCCAGAAACGAGGTGGAGGCAGGCCCGGTCGCCGCGCCGCGCGCCCGCAGCGACAAGCCGACCATCACTTTGCTTGGCGAAATGTTTCCCGCCGATCCGGTTGGCATCGGCATGATGCTGGAGCCGCTGGGACTGGCTGCCGGTCCCGTGGTGCCGACCCGCGAATGGCGCGAACTCTATGCCGCGCTGGACTGCGCCGCCGTCGCCGCGATCCATCCCTTCTACACCGCATCGGTGCGCGAGTTCGAAGCGGCCGGACGCAAGGTGATCGGGTCCGCGCCGGTCGGCCGTGACGGAACCGCCGCCTGGCTGGATGCGGTGGGCGATGCCTGCGGCATTGCGCAGGCCAAGGTCGATCTGGCCAAGAACCGCGCCCTGGGCGCCATCGCGGGCGCTCTTGCCGCCAGGCCGGTCAAGGGCCGCATCACCGTGTCGGGCTATGAAGGGTCCGAACTGTTGGTGGCGCGTCTGCTGATCGAAAGCGGCGCCGAGGTGCCCTATGTCGGTACCGCCTGTCCGCAGACGCGCTGGTCCGATCCGGACCGCGAATGGCTCGAAGCCAAGGGCGTCAAGGTCCAGTATCGCGCCTCCCTGGAGCAGGATATCGCGGCGGTGGAATCCTTCTCGCCCGATCTAGCGATCGGCACGACGCCTGTGGTGCAGCATGCCAAGCAGCGCGCCATACCGGCCATGTACTTCACAAACCTGATCTCCGCGCGGCCGCTGATGGGCGCGGCGGGGGCGGGCTCGCTGGCGCTGGTGGTCAATGCCGCCATCGCGGGCAAGGCCCGCTTCGACCGGATGTCCGAATTTTTCGAAGGCGTCGGCGAAAACCATGCCAGCGGCGTGTGGACTGAGACGCCGCAGGCCCGTCCCGAATTCGCCGCCAAATACGCCAAGCAGCGCGCTGCCCTAGCCAAGGCCGAGGAGGCGATCGGAACATGACGCTGATCCTCGATCACGACCGGGCAGGCGGCTATTGGGGCGCGGTTTACGCCTTCACCGCCATCAAGGGGCTTCAGGTCATCATCGACGGCCCGGTCGGTTGCGAGAACCTGCCGGTCACATCGGTGCTGCACTATACCGACGCCTTGCCGCCGCACGAGTTGCCCATCGTCGTGACCGGCCTGGGCGAAGAGGAGCTGGGCAAGACCGGCACCGAGGGCGCGATGAAGCGCGCCTGGGGCACTCTCGATCCCAATCTGCCATCCGTGGTCGTGACCGGCTCTATCGCGGAGATGATCGGTGGCGGGGTGACGCCGGAAGGCACCAACATCGCGCGCTTCCTGCCGCGCACCATCGACGAGGACCAGTGGCAGAGCGCCAACCGTGCGCTGACCTGGCTGTGGACGCAGTTCGGTCCCAAGAAAGTGCCGAAGATGCGCGCCCGCAAGGAGGGCGACAAGCCGCTGGTGAACATCATCGGGCCGATCTACGGCACCTTCAATATGCCGTCCGACCTGGCCGAAATACGCCGCCTGGTCGAAGGCATTGGCTGCCAGGTCAATATGGTGTTTCCGCTTGGAAGCCATCTGGCCGATGTGCGCAAGCTGGCCGATGCGGAAGTCAATATCTGCATGTACCGCGAGTTCGGCCGGCAGCTCTGCGAGAAACTGGAGAGGCCTTATCTTCAGGCGCCGATCGGCCTGGATTCCACGACACGATTCCTGCGCAAGCTGGGCGAACTCACCGGCATCGACCCGGAGCCCTTCATCGAGCGCGAGAAGCACACCACGATCAAGCCGCTATGGGATCTCTGGCGCTCGGTCACGCAGGATTTCTTCGGCACCGCAAGCTTCGCAGTGGTCGCGACGGAAACCTATGCACGGGGTATTCGCAATTTCCTGGAAAAGGACATGGGTCTGCCCTGCAGCTTCGCCTTCGCGCGCTCGGCAGGTGTGAAACCCGACAATGAAGCGGTGCGCGATGCCATCCGCAAATCGCCCCCGCTGGTGATGTTCGGCAGCTTCAATGAGCGCATGTACATGGCCGAATGCGGCTCGCGGGCCATGTATGTGCCCGCCTCATTCCCTGGCGCGATTATCCGCCGCCATACCGGCACGCCCTTCATGGGCTATGCCGGTGCGACCTATCTGGTGCAGGAAGTCTGCAACGCATTGTTCGACGCGCTGTTCAACATCATTCCGCTGGCAAGCCAGTTGGACCAGATCGAGGCGACGCCCACCCGCTTCCATGTCGAACTGCCCTGGGATGCGGACGCAAAGGCCGCACTGGATCAACTGATCGACGCGCAGCCGGTTCTGGTACGGATTTCCGCCGCCAAGCGGCTGCGCGACACGGCCGAACGTGGCGCGCGCCAGGCTGGCGAGACATTCGTGACACAGGCGCGCCTGAAGACAGCCCATCAGGCCTATTTGCAGGGACAAGCGGCATGACGAACGCCATCCCGCGCCATCCATCGCCCGGATTCGTCGGGCTCCCAGTCGGCGCAGCACGGTTCGCTGCGTCGGACATGCCCGGGGCATGTGCCCCGGTATCACAACGGCCTTCTTGGAGGTGTTCAAATGGCTGACAGAGACGAGCGTACCGGGACCCTGTCGGGTCTCACAGAAGCGGAAGCCAGGGAGTTCCATCGAATCTTCATGACCAGCTTCGTGATCTTCACGTTGAGCGCGATCGCTGCTCGTGTCCTCGTACGCTCCTGGCGTCCGTGGTTGCCCGGACCGAACGGGTATGGCGCACTCCAGTCAGGGGCGCATTACGCGCAACTGATTTAGTCCC
>JAFIHO010000218.1 GCA_017849395.1 Hyphomicrobiales bacterium | reverse complement strand
GCCGAGCACGCGGCCGAGCAGCAGCAGCAGGATGAGCTCCGCTGCGAAGATCGCGATCGTATGGTCGGCAGCCAAGCTCGTCCCCTGTTCCGGTCCCGACTATGACCCAATGGACGGACCAACGCGATTCGTGCTGACCTGTCCATCGGCAAGGCGAGGAAAAGGAGGCGGGCATGGACAAGGAGCTGATGGCGGCGATGGCGCATCGTGCCGGTCTCGACGCGCGGCGCCCAGCATCAGCGCATCACCCTGTCGCTGGGCAAGGCGACCATCGTACAGCTCGATGCCGACGCGCGCGACGCGCTCGTCTCCAATCCCGAAATCGTCGATGCCGTGGTGCGTTCGCCCCGCCGCATCTTCCTGCTGGGCGGCAAGACCGGCCAGACCAATGTGTTCTTCTTCGACGCGCAGGGCCGCCAGATTCTCTCCATCGACATCACGGTGGAAAAGGACACGACCGATCTCGCCGCGCTGATGAAGGCGGGCCTGCCCAACTCCGCCATCCAGGTGGCCTCGGTGAACGACAATGTCGTGCTGTCGGGCAATGTCGCCACCGCGCCGGAAGCGGCGCGCGCGGTCGAAATCGCCGCCGGTTTCGCGGGCGACCCCAAGAAGGTCGTCAACATGCTCAAGGTGATGGGCCCGCAGCAGGTGATGCTGCGCGTGCGCGTCTCCGAAATGCGCCGTCAGATCGCCAAGCAGCTCGGCGCGAATTTCGCGGGCGCCGCGACCGTGGCGGGCGTGCCGCTGGCGCTCTCGACCGACAATCAGTTCAGCCTGATGGGCCGCGCCCTTTCGGATCTGTCCGGCGGCAGCATCGGCCAGGTCTGCGCCAATGGCGGCAACCCGCTCAGCGGCAGTTGCCCTCCGGGTCCCAACAATATCGAAGGCACCTTCAAGGCGCTGGAACGGCTCGGCCTGCTGCACACCCTGGCCGAACCCAACATGACCGCCGTGTCGGGCGAGACCGCGAAATTCCTGGCGGGCGGTGAATTCCCCGTGCCGGGCGGCCGCGACCAGCAGGGCAACATCTCCATCCAGTTCAAACCCTTCGGCGTGGGCCTGTCCTTTACCCCGGTGGTGCTGTCCGATGGCCGCATCTCGGTCCAGGTCTCCACCGAAGTCAGCGAACTCAGCAACACCGGCGCCTATACGCTCAACGGCGGCAGCGTCGTCACCGGCAACGGCCAGGTCGTCAACACGCCCGGCCTTACTATCCCGGCCCTTGCGGTGCGCCGCGCCGAAACGACGGTCGAACTGCCGTCCGGCGGCGCCTTCGCCATCGCGGGCCTGATGCAGCACACCACCAAGCAGACGGTTGACGCCTTCCCGGGCGTGAAGGACCTGCCGGTGCTGGGCGCGCTGTTCCGCAGCCGCGACTTCCAGAATGACGAAACCGAACTGGTGGTGACGGTCAGCGCCTATCTGGTGAACCCGACATCCGAAACCCGGCTGGCGCTGCCCGGCGACGGCTATGTGCCGCCCGCCGATCCGGAAGCCATCCTGCTCGGCCGCCCCAACGCGGTCTACAGCAAGGACAGCCCCGCCCAAACGCCGCAGGCCCAGGCCGGCGCCGGCTTTGTGGTCCGCTAGGAGAAACGCGATGACCAAACTGCAAATGCTTCTGCGTTCCGCGATGGCCGCCTCCGTGCTGATGGCGGGCAGTTGCGCCGCGCCGATGAATGACGGCAAGAGCCTGATGGCCGACGGTATCGCCAATCACCCGATCGCCATCGAACCGGGCATGCAGTCGCTGCGCGTGTCCTATGCGCCGAACCAGGGCATGTCGGCCGGCGATGCAAGCAAGCTCGACATGTTCCTGGCGGATTACCGCCTCCACGGTTCGGGCTCCATCTCGATCAGCGCCCCGCCGGGACAGGCATCGCGCCCCGCCATCGGCTGGTTCGCGGAGCGCATCGCCGCGTCCGGCGTATCGCGCGACAAAATCCTGGTCGCCACGCGCGAGAACCCGGGCGACTTCAAGGTCGAGCTCAGCTACATCACCTATCGCGCCTTCACCCGTCCCTGCGGCGACTGGTCCGAGAATTTGGCCAACAACGCCAGCAACCTGCCGCCGAAAAATTTCGGCTGCTCGATCCAGCAGAATGTCGCCGCCATGATCGCCGATCCGCGCGACCTGCAGGAGCCGCGCGCCGTGGAAGGCGCCAACGCCAACCGCCGCAGCATCATCGTCGGCAATTACGAACAGGGAAAGGTCACCTCCGCCGAAAAGCGCAAGGGTGATCTGGGCAATGAACAGGCCGGCACATCGTCCGGCGTCGGCCGCTGAGGATCAGACAATGGCAAAAATACCCACACCGCCCACCGAAGCCTTCGGCGCCGCGCCGCATGAGCGTCCGGTTCCGCGCATATCTATCCATGGCTTCTGCGAATTCCCCGACACCGGCGCGACGCTGCAGCAGACCGGCACCGACCGCCGCCTGGCCAAGGCGCATCTGTCGGTGCAGATGGGCGGCATCGACGCCGCCGTCGAATATTACAAGGGCGGCCAGGGCACGCCGAACCTGCTGATCGTCGAGACCAAGCTGCAGGGCGGCGAGGCGCTGGACGCGCTGGACCGGCTGGCCGAAGTGGTCGATCCCAACACGAAGGTGGTCGTGGTCGGCCGCGTCAACGATGTGGAACTGTACCGCGAACTGATGCGCCGCGGCGCGTCGGAATATCTGGTGGCGCCGCTGACACCGCTCCACCTGATCGAGACCATTTCAGGTCTCTATACCGATCCGTCCGCCAATCCCATCGGCCGCGTGGTGGCCTTTGTCGGCGCGCGCGGCGGCGCGGGT
>JAFIHO010000217.1 GCA_017849395.1 Hyphomicrobiales bacterium | reverse complement strand
CCCCCGCAATAAACTCCAATTCGTGTACCGAATGGCTGAGCCAAAAGCGCAACCCTAACGCATTGGCGATCCTATCTTTTGTCCTTTGATCTTCGTCCCGCCGTTTGGCCAGGTTATCTTGAAAGTAAGTCCCGAAAAGAAGTGCTGCCGCAGCAATGATCGCTGCATAGAAAGCGCCATAAAATTCAGGTGCCTTATCGCTTTGCCAAACAACAAGCGGAAATGAAGCGGCAAACCCGAGCGTCGCGCAAGCGGTTCCGAAAATAATACTTCTAAGCTGTTGTCGTTGCCCCATACAAGGAACCTAACCGTTTCTGGGCTGACGGAAAAGCCGTTCAAACCTTGACAAAGCCGACTTCCAGGAACAGGAAGCGGTACTCGATCTGTATTTGTCGGCGCTGGGGATGAGATAGCCGTAAGGGAGGGAACTCGCCGCGCGGCCTTTAGGGACCAGCGATGCGGCGTCATACTTCCGGTTACGATCTTCTTTTCTTTCTTGCCATTCTTGCCACGCTTCTGTCCCTGGCCCCCGGTCTTGCCCATCTGTTCGAGATGCCGCGCAAGCTGCGCCTGACGCGCGACGAATATTTCCTGGTGCAGCAGGTCTACAAGGGCTGGGACCTGTTCGGCATCGCCATCCTGCTGCAACTGGCGGCGCTGGTGATGCTGGCCGTGCGATCCGCGCGCGACTATTACATTTTCCGCCCCGTCATCGCGGCGCTGCTGTGCCTGGTCGCGGCCCAGGCCCTGTTCTGGCTGTTCACCTTCCCCGCCAACACGGCCACCCACAATTGGACGCGCATGCCGGCGGGCGACGACTGGGAGCAACTGCGCCGCCAATGGGAATATTCCCACATGGCCGGGGCGCTGTGCCAGTTGCTGGCCCTGTGCAGCCTGATCGGCGGCCTGTTCGCGCGGGTGCGCATGGCGGGCCGCTAGGCTACACTCACCCCATTACACAGGGGGCGACGCCATGCAGGACTTCCCGCTTCTCCGCCGCGATCTGTTGCTGGGCGCCGCCGCAGCGCCCGCGCTTCTTGCAGCCGCATCGGCGCCCGCCGCCGCCCAGGTCGAACCGACCGGCGGCCCGCCCACGCCGGAACAGCGCCGCCGCATGGCGTGGTGGCACGAAGCCAAATTCGGGATGTTCATCCATTTCGGTCTTTACGCCGCGCATCAGCGCCATGAATGGGCGATGGAGATGGAAGCGATCCCCGTCTCCGAATATCAGCGTCTCACCGCGCTCTACAATCCCGCGCCCACCGCGGCGCGCGCCTGGGCGCGTCTCGCGAAGGCGGCGGGCATGAAATACATGGTGCTCACCAGCAAGCATCACGAAGGCTTCTGCAACTGGGACACCAAGCTGACCAATTACAATTCCGTGCAGTATGGCCCGCGCCGCGACGTGATCCGCGAATTCGTGGACGCCGCGCGCGAGGAAGGCTTGCGCGTCGGTTTCTATTACTCGCTGATGGACTGGCACCATCCCGATGGCGCGCGCTGCGCCGACGACCTCCAGGCTCGCCGCCGCTTCGTCGATTACACCCATGGCCTGATCCGCGAGCTGATGACCAATTACGGCAAGATCGACATTCTCTGGTACGACGTGTCCTGGCCGCTCGACGCCGCGGGCTGGGAATCCGAGAAAATGAACCAGATGGTGTTCGGCCTGCAGCCCGACATCATCGTCAACAACCGCAACAGCCTGCCGGGCGATTTCTCGACACCCGAACAGCGCATCGCCGCGGAACGCGGCGGCCGCGCCTGGGAAAGCTGCATGACGCTCAACGACTCCTGGGGCTATCAGCGCGCGGACGACAATTGGAAGACGCCACGCACAATCATCCGCAATCTCATCACCTGCGCCCGCGACGGAGGCAATTACCTGCTCAATATCGGACCGCAGCCGGATGGTGGTATCCCTGCGCCCAGCGTGCGCGTCCTGACCGAGGTCGGGGACTGGATGAAGGCCAACGGCCACACCATTCACGGCGCCGAGCCCTGCCGCGTGACGCGCAGCGCCTATGCCAACTTCACCCGCAAGGGCAACACGCTCTACATGCATGTGCATTTCTGGCCGGGCAGCGATGTATCCATCTCCGGCCTGAAGGTGCGGGTGCTGTCGGCGAAACTGCTGAAGACCGGCGCATCCATCGCGGTGCGCCAGGACCCCTATCGCACCCACCTTACCGGCCTGCCGGACTATGCGCCGGATTCGCCGGTCACCACCATCGCGCTGGAATGCGATGGCGAGCCGGTTCAGGACACGGACTCTGTGCGCATCAACAAACCGCGCGCAGGTGTCGGCTTATAGAGGCTGTCAGCCCGCCTTGCGCACGTCATCCTCGTCGCCCGCGCCATCCGGCTCGAGCCCGAATTCCTTCAGCTTGCGGTACAGCGTCGAACGCCCGATGCCCAGCCGCCGCGCCACTTCCGACATATGGCCGTCATAGCGGTCGATGGCCTGGCGGATGATCTCGCATTCCAGATCCTCGAATTTGCGCACATGCCCGGCGGCGTCGATCATCGCCAGGGTATAGGCCGCATCGGCGGACGGAATATTTTCGCGCGCGGGCGCAGGAAACGGCGCATCCGGCGCGAAGGAATGGGCGGGCGTCCTGCGCTGGCTTGCCTCGATGCCCATGGCGGCGGCGATCTGCGGGAAATCGCACACATCCAGGGCGGTTCCGTCGCACAGCACCACGGCGCGGAAGATGGTGTTCTCAAGCTGGCGCACATTGCCCGGCCAGTTGAAGCTTTCCAGCAGCATGGCCGCTTCCGGCGTCAGCCCGGAGACCGGCTTGTTTTCCTCGGCGGCGAAGCGCGCGATGAAGTGGCGCGCCAGCGGATGGATGTCCGCCGGACGCTCACGCAGCGGCGGCACCATGATGGGAAACACGTTGAGGCGATAGAAAAGATCCTCGCGGAACGATCCCTCGCGCGACATCTGCGCCAGGTCGCGGTT
>JAFIHO010000216.1 GCA_017849395.1 Hyphomicrobiales bacterium | reverse complement strand
TGTGCACCGTCCACGTCGGCGTCGGTCATGATGATGATGCGGTCATAGCGCAGATCGTTGCTGTTGTATTTCGCGCCGGTGCCGCAACCCAGCGCCTGAACCAGATCGGCCAGTTCCTGGTTCTGCTGCAGCTTGCCCGCCGCGGCGCTGGCCACGTTCAGGATTTGTCCGCGCAGAGGGAGGATCGCCTGGGTGTTGCGGTCGCGCGCCTGTTTGGCGCTGCCGCCCGCGCTGTCACCCTCGACCAGGAAAATCTCGGTACCTTCCGCCGCGTCCTTGCTGCAATCGGCCAGCTTGCCGGGCAGGCGCAGTTTGCGTGTCGCGGATTTGCGCGCGGTTTCTTTTTCCTGGCGCTTGCGAAGCCGGTCTTCGGCCTGGTCGATGACAAAGCCCAGCAGCTTGTCCGCCTCGGCGGGGGCTTCGGCCAGCCAATGGTCGAAATGATCGCGCACCACGCTTTCCACCAGACGCTGTGCATCGGGGCTGGACAGCTTGTCCTTGGTCTGGCCCTGGAATTCCGGTTCGCGAATGAAGACCGACAGCACCGCACAGGCGCTGTCCATCACGTCATCGGCGGTGATGAGAGAGGTCTTGCGGTTGTTGGTCCGCTCGCCATGGCTGCGCAGCGCCTTCACGAGCGCATTGCGCAATCCCTGTTCATGCGTGCCACCCTGGGGCGTGGGGATGGTGTTGCAATAGGAACGGGTGAAGGGATCGCGCGACGGCGCCCAGGTGACAGCCCATTCCACCGCGCCGCGTCCGTCGCGATTTTCCGTGCGGCCCGCGAAATCGCGCTGGTTCACCGTGACAGACTTGCCGACTTCGCTCTTGAGGAAGTCCAGCAGGCCACCGGGGAATTTCAGCGTGTCCTCGGCGGGCGTTTCATCCTTGATGAGCGACGGATCGCAGGACCAACGTATCTCCACGCCCCGGAACAGATAGGCCTTGCTCTTGGCCATGCGGTAGAGCCGGGCAGGGGAAAAATGTGCGTCCGCCCCGAAAATCTTCGCATCCGGCTTGAAACTGACAATGGTGCCGCGCCGGTTGACCGCGCCCAAGTCCTTCAGCTTGCCTTGGGGAATGCCGCGCTCGAACCGCATCTTGTGCGCGTTGCGGTCGCGCGCGACCTCGACCTCCATCCACTCCGACAACGCGTTCACCACCGATGCGCCGACGCCGTGCAGGCCGCCGGAAGTCTCATAGGCCTTGCCGTCGAATTTTCCGCCGGCATGCAGGGTGGTCATGATGACTTCCAGCGCCGACTTGTTCTTGAATTTGGGATGCGGATCGGTGGGGATGCCGCGGCCATTGTCGTGCACCGACAATATGTTATCCGGCTTCAGTTCCAGCAGGATGCGGCTGGCGTGGCCTGCCACGGCCTCGTCCATCGCGTTGTCGATGATCTCGGCCGCCAGATGATGCAATGCGTTCGAATCCGTACCCCCGATATACATGCCGGGGCGGCGGCGGACCGGTTCCAGTCCTTCCAGAACCTCGATGTCCTTGGCGGTATAGCTTTTGGAAGCCTTGTCGCCGGAATTTTCGAACAGATCGGGGGGAGTTTTCGCCATAAGTTTACACGCAAATATCGAGGTCTGCCGCGAATCGCAGCCATGGCGGCAAGTTAGCCAAGCGCCTGCCGCAACGCACGGTTTTCCTTTGCGAAAGGGAGTCCTTAACGCTTGTGGGGCTATCTAGACGTCACAAGGCTGAAGAACAACAGGGCCATGGTGTGTGGAAAAGTCTCAATCCCGGATCTGAAGAGGACCCGCGCGTCCTCAAGGCGCAACTCGACGCCATCTCCAATATCGGCCGCTCGTCCTGGCTGACCACGCCGCTCTGGGCGCTTGGCCTGGCCTGGCTGGGTTCGTCCGAGTGCGGCTTCTTTGGTGAGCGCCCTTTCGCGGAAACGATGCTGTTTCCGGTCATCGTCACGACCGTGTCCTTCGCCAGCTACGCGATTTATGCCCGATACCGCAAGGACGCGTCCGCCGACATGGCGGCCTTGAACCGCTGGATCCTGTGCTTCCTGGTGATCCAGGCCGCCATCAGCGCGGCCTGGGGTCTGTTTCCCTGGATCGTCTGGGCGAAATTTCAGATCGCCAACAGCCTGTTCATCCTGCTGGCGATCTGCGCCACCCTGTCGTCACTGATGCTCAGCCGTGTCAGCAAGCTTTCCATGCTGCTGGCGGGTACGGTCCCCATGGTGGCGCTGACCGCGCTGCGTTTCGCGCTTTCGCCTGATTGGATGGACATCGTTTTTGCGCCGTTGGTGCCGCTCTATGCGGTTCATCTCTTCATTGACGGTCGCCGCTTCATCGAGCGGTTGCAGGAAAATGTGCGGCTGCGCTTCCATGTCGAGGATCTTGCCGCCGCCGTGACCAAGGCGAAGGATGAGGCGGTGCGCAAACGCTATGAGGCCGAAAGCGCCAGCGCCTCCAAGACCGCCTTCCTGGCCAATATGAGCCACGAACTGCGCACCCCGCTGAATGCCATCCTGGGCTTCTCCGACCTGATTGCACACCAGGCGATGGGCCCGAACGCGATGGCGCGCTACAGCGAGTATGCCCGCGACATCCATGATTCCGGCGAGCATCTCCTGTCGCTCATCAATGACCTGCTGGACGTCGCCAAGATAGAGGCGGGCAAGATGCAGATCGAACCCGCCCCCCTCGATCCGGTTGAGGCAGTCGGCCATGCCGCCCGCCTCATGGCGCCCCGGCTGGCGGAGAAGAACCAGACCCTGTCTATCGAACTGCCGTCCGAGCCGCCCTATCTGCTGGCCGATGAGAGGGCTTTCCGCCAGATACTTCTGAACCTTCTGTCCAATGCGGTGAAATTCACCCATGGCGGGGGCGCAATCGCCGTTACCGGCGGCCCGGACGGCAAGAGCGGCTTTAATATTTGCATCACCGATAACGGTCCGGGCATACCGGCCGACAAGCTGTCGAAGATTTTTCAGCCCTTCTCACAGATCGACAACCGCTATGACCGCCAGGCAGGCGGCACGGGGCTGGGTCTGGCGCTGGTCCAGGGCCTGGTGCATCTGCATGGTGGCCGGGTCTGGCTGGAAAGCGCCGAAGGTAAGGGCGTGAAGGCCCATATTAACTTCCCGTCAACCATTCCAAGGCCGGAATTGCGCAGATCGGCCTGAGCGAGTTCCATCAATTTTTAATAATCGGTTCGTTATTATTACCGCCTTCGCGAAGCCTTCGCGGATCAGCTGGGGAAAATGACTAACCTGTCGCGTAAAATCCGGGAATGGCGTGCGGGCGATCCGCGCGTGCTCAAGGCCCAACTCGACCTGGCAGCCATGTCGGTCAAGGCTACGCGCTTGACCTCTCCGGTATGGGCGCTGATCGCAGCCGCCCTTTGCGCCGCGCCCGCCGGTCCCTTCGGCCAGATGCCCGTGTCGCGCGTGATCTTCCTGCCTGTGGCGGTAAGCGCGGTGATGGGCATTATCGGCGCGATGGCTGCCGCCTATCAGCGCGAGGCAGCAGCCGATCCCGATCCCCGTTATGCCGAATCCTGGTTCTTCATATTCGCGTTGATGCAGATCGCCACCAGCACCGCCTGGGGCCTGCTGCCCTGGCTGTGCTGGGAACCGGGCAATCAGGTCAATCATCTATTTATTGCTTGCGCCGTTATCAGCGTCGTCGCAGCGCTGGCAGTCAGCCGCAGCAGCAATATGAGCATGTATATGGCCAGCCTGCTGCCTATATCGCTGATGACGTCGGCGCGGTTTCTGATCAGCGACAACGGGACCGACATCGTCATCGGCGTTCTGACGCCTTTCGTCGCGCTGCAGATGTGGATCACCGGCCGTCCGCTGATAGACCGCATGGACGAGGATTCACGCCTGCGTTTCAAGGTCGAGGATCTGGCCCGCGAACTGGAGGAAACCCGCGACGAGGCGCTGAAGAAGCGGTTCGAGGCGGAAACCGCCAACGCCTCCAAGACCGCGTTCCTGGCGAATATGAGCCATGAGCTGCGCACCCCCCTCAACGCCATTCTGGGCTTCTCCGAGATTATCGCCCAGGAATGTTTCGGCCCCGTGGGTTCGGCGCGTTACAAGGATTATGCGGGCGACATCCATACCTCGGGCGCCCATCTTCTGTCGCTGATCAACGACCTGCTCGACATCGCCAAGATCGAGGCGGGCAAGATGGACATCGCCCCCCATCCGCTCAACGCCGCGCAGACATTCGATGTGGCGCTGAAGCTGATCGGCACCAAGGCGCGCGAGAAGGACCAGACCCTGACCATCGAGGTCGAACCCTCCGCGCCGCCGCTCTATGCCGACGAGCGCGCCCTCAAGCAGATATTGATCAACCTGGTGTCCAACGCGGTGAAGTTCACGCCCCAGGGCGGCCGCATCCAGGTGATTGGCGGACTGGCGCGCGACGGCGGTTTCCAGATACTGGTCAAGGACAACGGTCCCGGAATCCCGCGCGAGAAGATCGACAAGATATTCCAGCCCTTCAACCAGGTGGACAACCGCTATGACCGCCAGGAGGGCGGCACCGGACTCGGCCTGGCGCTGGTGCGCGGCCTGGCCGAACTGCATGGCGGCCGCGCCTGGATGGAGAGCGATTTCGGAAAAGGCTGTTCGGTGTTCGTCAATCTGCCGGTCAAGACGCCCGACCGGGCCGCCGCATCCCACGCCGCCTGAACGCGGGCTGCCCGGACCATTTTGCTACAAGCAAAAAGGGCGCGGCTGATGCCGCGCCCTTCTGTTTTCGATCCTTGAGGATCAGACCGAGTAATACATCTTGAACTCGACCGGATGCGGCGTGTGCTCGAAAGCATACACGTCCTCATATTTGAGTTCGATGTAGGATTCGATGAAGTCCTCGGTGAATACGCCGCCCTTCTTGAGGAAGGCATTGTCGGCCTTCAGCGCGTCCAGCGCCTCACGCAGCGAACCGCAAACCTGCGGCACCTTCGCCAGTTCTTCCGGCGGCAGCGCATACAGGTCCTTGTCCATCGGACCGCCCGGATGGATCTTGTTTTCGATGCCATCCAGACCCGCCATCAGCAGCGCGGCATAGGCGAGATAGGGGTTCGCGCCCGGATCGGGGAAGCGGACCTCGACACGCTTGCCCTTGGGCGACGGCGAGAAGGGAATGCGGCAAGAGGCCGAACGATTGCGCGCCGAATAGGCCAGCAGCACCGGAGCCTCGAAGCCGGGGATCAGGCGCTTGTAGCTGTTGGTCAGCGGGTTGGTGAAGGCATTCAGCGCCTTGGCGTGCTTGATGATGCCGCCGATGTAATACAGGCACAGGTCGGACAGATCGGAATAGCCCGAGCCGGCGAACAGCGGCTTGCCGTCCTTCCAGATCGACTGGTGCACATGCATGCCCGAGCCGTTGTCGCCATAGATCGGCTTCGGCATGAAGGTCGCCGACTTGCCATAGGCCTGGGCGACCTGATGGATGACGTACTTGTAGATCTGCATGTAGTCGCCGCACTTGGTCAGCGTGTTGAACTTGAAGCCAAGTTCATGCTGGGCGGTGGCGACTTCGTGATGGTGCTTTTCCGGCTGGATGCCCATGTCGCCCATGATGGCCAGCATCTCGCCGCGCATGTCCTGGGCGCTGTCCACGGGCGGAACGGGGAAGTAGCCGCCCTTGACCCCCGGACGGTGGCCGAGGTTGCCCTGTTCGTATTCCGTGCCGGTGTTGTAGGCGCCTTCCGTCGAATCCAGGAAGTAGTAGCCCTTGTTCATGCCGACTTCGAAACGCACATCGTCGAACACGAAGAATTCGGCTTCCGGGCCGAAATAAGTGGTGTCACCCACGCCCGAGGAATTGACATAGGCTTCGGCGGCCTTGGCGATGGAACGCGGGCAGCGGCCATAGGGCTGGTTGGTGGTCGGCTCCAGCACGTCGCAGATCAGGATCAGCGTGGTCTGCGCGAAGAAGGGGTCGATCACCGCGGTGTCGAGGTCCGGCAGCAGGAGCATGTCGGACTCGTTGATGGCCTTCCAGCCGGCGATGGACGAACCGTCGAACATCGTGCCGTTGTTCAGGAAGTCCTCATCGACCATCATCAGGTCGAAGGTGACGTGCTGCCACTTGCCCTTGGGGTCGGTGAAGCGGATGTCGACATACTTGACGTCTTTTTCCTTGATGAGCTTCAGAATGTCGCTCGCGGTCTTCTTGGCCATGGATTGGTCTTTCCCTTCGATGATGGTTACGCCCCCGGCCAGGGGTGCAGGTGATGAATGGATGCCCGGAGGCGCCCCTAGATCGCGTCCGGTCCGGTTTCGCCGGTACGGATGCGGATAGCTTCCTCCACATTGAGGACGAAAATCTTGCCGTCGCCGATGCGGCCCGTGCGCGCAGCCTTCTGAATGGCTTCCACGGCCGCCTCCTGGCGGTCCTCGCCGATGACGATTTCGATTTTCACTTTCGGCAGGAAGTCCACGACATATTCGGCTCCCCTGTAAAGCTCGGTATGGCCTTTCTGGCGGCCGAAACCCTTGGCTTCGGTGACTGTGATGCCCTGCACCCCCACTTCCTGAAGGGCTTCCTTCACTTCGTCGAGCTTGAACGGTTTGATGATGGCTTCGATTTTCTTCATGGCTACTCCTTCGCGCGGCTGTTCTGCCGCAGCGCCGTTAACTCGTTAGCAGGACTTGTGCCGGTTTTTCGGAAAAAAAACATAAGTGAAAACAACATGTTGGAATCGTGCTCCAATCCAGGGCAAAAATACTGCTCATAAGGACAGCAGATTGCACATTTATTGATCTCGTCGAAAGCTGCTTGCTGCGGCTGGCCGTCCCGTTAAGAAGAGACATGACAGTCCGCCCCAATCCTGTTTTCTCCGGCCTTCCCATCAGCATCTTCCAGCATATGACGATGCTGGCCCAGAAGCATGACGCGATCAATCTGGGGCAGGGCTTCCCGGACCAGGACGGGCCGGAAAGCCTGCGCGCCGTTGCGGCAAAATCGCTGGTCGAAGGCCCCAACCAGTATCCGCCCTCCCGGGGGCTTCCAGAGCTGCGTCAGGCTGTCAGCGCGCACGCCGCCCGTTTCTACGGCCTGACCTATGACCCGGAGACGGAAATCGTCATCACCTCCGGGGGCACTGAGGCGCTGGCCAGCGCCATCCTGGCGATGGCGGTGCCGGGCGAGGAGTTCGTGCTGGTGGAGCCGACCTATGACTCCTACCGCCCCATCGTCGAGGCGACGGGCGCGATCATCAAGACCGTGAAACTGTCCCCGCCCGGCTGGCGGCTGACGGAACAGGTGCTGCGCGAAGCCATCGGGCCGAAGACCCGCGCGGTGCTGATCAACACGCCGCACAATCCGGCGGGCCGGGCGCTGAGCCGCGAGGAGCTCGAGGCTCTGGCGAAGGTCGTGCTGGAGACCGACGCGGTGGTGATCTGTGATGAAGTCTATGAGCATCTGGTGTTCGACGGCCTGCCGCATATTCCGCTGGCGACCTTGCCGGGGATGCGCGAGCGCTGCCTGCGCATCGGTTCGGCGGGGAAGATATTCTCGCTGACCGGCTGGAAGGTGGGCTGGGTAAGCGGGCCTGCCGAACTGGCCTCGGTGGCGTTCAAATCGCATCAGTTCATCACCTTCACCACGCCGCCCGCGCTGCAGCTTGGTGTGGCTCACGGCCTGACGCATGAGATGGATTTCCCGCTGGCCACGACGGCGCGATTGCAGAAGAATCGCGACATCCTGGCGGCAGGCATCGCGCGGTTGGGCTTCGAGGTTCTCCCCTGCGAGGGCAGCTACTTCCTGACAGCGGGTATTTCCGGCCTGACCAACGAGAAGGATTTCGCCTTCTGCGAGCGTCTGATCCGCGAGGCCGGCGTGGCGCTGATCCCGCTATCCGCCTTCTTCAAAGGCGGCACGCCCGACACCTATGTGCGCTTCGCCTTCTGCAAGCAGCAGAGTGTTATTGAAGAGTCCATCAGCAGGCTTGAGAAGTATTTTTTACCCTCCTCTTGAGAAAGGGCCGAAACTTGCGTCAGCAAATTTCCGGGCGGAGCAAACGCGCGCAGTGCCTTCGCAACAACCAGTTGCTCAGTGCAGCTGAAACACGCCGCTGACCGATTTCCACTCTGTCGGCTTGATCAGCCGGTCATGCGCCACGCGCACCGAGTGCAGCGCGCCTTCCAGTTCGCGCTGCCAGAAGTCTAGAAATTTTTTCAGGGTGGGGAAGTCCGGCGCGATGTCGTATTCCTGCCAGACGAATTGCTGGAGCAGCTTGGGGTGGTCGGGCATACGGTAGTGGATTTCGGCGGTCGTTAGTCCGTAGCCATTGAGACGGACAATGAAATCCCTGCTGACCATGCGCACCTCGCTTGCGAAGCTCATCACATGTCAAACGCTAGAATCGATTCCGCGCTCCCTGCAAAGGATATTTTCGCGCACCTCGCCTAAAACTCCCTTCACCAGGAGGCGCTGAAAGCAGAAAATCGCGCAGGTCAATGATTTACCGTAAAATCCGTATACGGAATTTTTTTGGCAGCAGCATCGCTGCGCTGCTAATCGTCAGTTCCAGTAGGGTTCGCTGCCCGGAATATGCATCACCGGCACGTCTTTGATGAACGCAGCGAGCCAGGCCGCGCAATATTTCATGCCTGATTCCACCGACGCCTGTTGGCCCAGCAGCACCAGGCCTTTCTTGCGCCCCGCCGAGATCATGTCCTGGGCATATTCCACGACTTCCCATTCATGGGCATAACCCACCACCAGCGCGTCGCACGGACCATTGAGCAGTGCGAGCCCCGCCGCGCGTGATGTATCGCCGAAATTCGTGGCCACCAGAGACACCGGGAGTGCCGGATCGCCCACCACGCGCAGGGTTTTGTCATTCAGCTTCGCGCCCAGTTCCTGGGCCAGCGTCAGCAGGGTGCCTTGCGGGCGTCGAAACAGGTTGGCGGTGCCTGTCTCCGGCTGCCAGGCCAATGCCTGCGCCATCCCGGTTGTAATGCCGTCAGGCATGCGGTCGCGCCAATGGTCGTGCAGGTTGAACACCACCATGCTGTGGGCGCGCAGGAAATCGCGCTTCTGCGCGAACAGCGCCTGCGCCTTCACCTGCGCCAGATCGTCATTGGTGGACCAGAAGGCCGGATCATAGGTGATGACCAGGTTGCGCCCCGCCGCCGCGGCCGCGTTCAGCCCTTCCATGGTCGCCAGCGCCATCACCGCCACGCCGGTCACGGCCTGGGTCGGATCGCCTGCCGACACGCGATCCACTGTTTGCGGCCGGTTCGGCGCGCCGGTCTTCGCAAGGATGCGCTGGATCAGTTCAAGGGCGGTGATCTCGGCCATGGGTCAAAGCTTCGTGTTGATCGCGAAGACGGGCTTTTTCAGATTCCAGTAGGGCTCGGCCAGTTGCACGAAACTGACCGGCACTTCCGGTACGAAACTCTTCAGCCAGTCGGCGCAATATTTCATGCCCCATTGCTCCGACACGATGTGGCCCAGCACGATAAGCCCCTTGCGGCGGCCGGTCGTCACCTGATCCTTCGCATAGGCGATGACGTCCCAGTCCTGCGCCTCGCCGATCACCAGCACATCGGCTTCGCTGTCCAGGAAATCCAGACCGCCGTTATAACCCCACCATGCCATCACCTTTGTCACCGGCAGCGCCGGATCGCCTACGATGCGCAGGGTGCGGTCGCCCAGTTTCTTGCGCAATTCATCCGCCAGCCCCGCGAGCGTTGTCGGCGGCAGGTTGAAGAAGCTCGGCTGAAAACCATAAGGCCGCTCCGTCGGGTCGCGATATTTCAGCCAGCCCATCTGCTGCGCCATACCGGCATGAATGCCGTCCACGGGTTTCTTCTGGTGCCAGTGATCGTGAAAATGGAAACACACCAGATTGTGATCGCGCACATAGGCGGACTTCACTTTGTAGAGCGGATCATCCTGAAGCCCGTCCAGAAGGTCGGGATGCGACCACCAGGTTGGCTCATGGGTGATGATGAAATTCGCCCTGCGCGCCATCGCCGCCTTCAGCGCATCGAAGGTGCCCATCATGGTGGTGGCGATGCCAGTGACGACCGTGTCGCCCGATCCCGCGGCGATGCGGTCTACGCCGCCTTCGCGCCATTCCGTGCCGATCTGGCCGCGCATGCGCGACAGCACATCATTCACTGTGAGGGCCGTCGCGCGCGCGGGCAGGGCGGACGCTGCCGCCAGTGCCGCGCCCGACGCCACAACGCCCCGCCGATGCCACATGCGATCCCCCATATTTTGGATAACGCTATCACGCCCCGTTTGCGGGCGACAATCACGCTTGCGCTGCCGCCCGCTTTGCGTATGGTGCGCCTATGAATTTCTGGTTTCCCGCCGCGCGACACCGCTCCCTCCGAAGGGGCGTCTGAACGCGCGTGCGTGAACGACCAATCAGCCCCGCCGGACCCGCGCGGGGCTTTTTGTTATGCGCCCCGCCGTCCGGCCTCACCCCGAGGACATCATGGACGATCAACTGAACCGCAAGGTGGAAGATGCCTGCCTCAACGCCTGGCCGGCGCTGACGGAGATTTTCTATGACGGCTGGCTGGTGCGCCTGTCGGAGGGGCACACCCGCCGCACCAATTCGGTGAATGTGATCGGGCCGGGGCAGGGCGTGCTGGCAGAGAAGATTGACGCCTGCGAGCGGCTCTATCGCGCGCACGGCCTGCCGCCCCTGTTCCGCATCCGCTCCATCGACGATCCGGCGCTGGGGCTGGCGCTGGATGCGCGCGGCTATCGCGCCGAGGACGAGACGCGCACTCTCCACAAGGATTTCGCGCGCGGCCTTCCCGCGCCGCCCGGCGATGTCGAATTGATGGAACGCGGCGCCAGCGCCGAATGGCTGAGGGCGCAGGCGCGCTTTGCCGGACGGCCCTTGCGACGAAATGATATCCGCAAACGCCTGCTCGATCTGGTGGCGCTACCCGTCGCCTTCGCCGCCCGCCGCGATGCGGAAGGCCGCATCGTTTCCGTCGCCTATGGCGCGGTGCATGACGGGCTGGTCAGCCTGCAATGGGTGGTGACGGACAAGGCGCATCGTGGCCAGGGCCATGCCCATGCCACCCTCTCGGCGCTGATGCATTGGGCGGCCGGGCGTGGCGGCGCGCAGGGTGCGTGTCTGCAGGTGGTCGCCACCAACGTCTCCGCCATTGCGCTGTATGAAAGGCTGGGCTTCGACCGCGAACTCTACCGCTATCACTACCGAGTTCTGGGGTAGGATCGCGGCATGAGTCATGAAGTCCTCACCGTCGCCCAGATGACCGCTGCCGATGCCTTTGCGGTGGCGCACGGGGTGCCCTCGCTGACCCTGATGGAGAATGCGGGACGGGCAGTGGCCGAGGCCGCTGCGAACCATATCTCGTCGGGCAAGGCCGTCGTGTTGTGCGGTCCCGGCAATAATGGCGGCGACGGTTTCGTGGTCGCGCGTCTGCTGCAGGAACGTGGCTATGGCGTGACGGTCGCCCATGACGGCGGCCACAAGGGCGATGCCGGTGCGATGGCCGCCAAGTGGAAAGGCGAGAGCGTGAAGCTGTCACCCGCCGCGCTGGACGGCGCGACCTTCGTGATCGACGCGCTGTTCGGCGCCGGGTTGAATCGCCCGTTGGAGGGCGCGGCGCGCGATGTGGTGGCCGCGCTCGGCGATCTGCCGGTTGTCGCCATCGACGTGCCCAGCGGACTTTCGGGCGACACGGGAAGGCCGCTCGGCGATGTGGCGGTTCGTGCCGCGCTGACCGTCACCTTCTTTCGCAAGAAGCCCGGTCATCTTCTGTTGCCCGGCCGACTGTTGTGCGGCGAGATCGTCGTCGCGGACATCGGCATCCCGCCGGAGGCAGTGGCGTCCGGCCTGTTCGAGAACAGTCCGGAACTGTGGTGCTTTTCCTGGCCCAGGCTGGACGCCCACAAATATGCGCGCGGTCATTGCGTGGTGGTGAGCGGTCCGGCCCATGCCACTGGCGCGGCGCGGCTGGCGGCGCGCGGCGCGCTGCGTATCGGCGCGGGGCTGGTCAGTGTCGCCTCGCCGCCCGATGCGGTAGCGGTGAACGCCGCCCATCTGACCGCCATCATGGTCAAGCCGTTCGAGGGCGGGGCGGGGCTTGCGGAGCTTCTCACCGACCGGCGTTTCAACGCGGTCGTGGTGGGGCCGGGCCTTGGTGTGGGCGGCGAAACGCGCGAAGCGGTTTTCGCCGTTCTGGCATCCGGCGCGTCCGTGGTTCTGGATGCCGATGCGCTGACATCCTTCCGCGACCATCCCGACGCGTTGTTCGCGCGGCTGCATGATCGCTGTGTGCTGACCCCCCATGCGGGAGAGTTCGACCGCATCTTCCCCGGTCTGCTGGAGGAAAGCGCCAGCCGACTGGATGCTGCTCGCGCCGCTGCGGCCCAATGTGGCGCTGTGGTGCTGCTCAAGGGGCCGGACACGGTGATCGCCCATCCGGACGGAAAGGCCGTCATCAATGCCAACGCGCCGCCCGCCCTGGCGACGGCCGGAGCAGGGGACGTGCTGGCAGGGTTCATCGGCGGACTGCTGGCGCAGGGCATGACAGCCTTCGATGCCGCCTGTGCCGGGACATGGCTGCATGGTGACGCAGCCGCCCGCTTCGGCCTGGGCCTGATTGCGGAGGACTTGCCGGAAATTCTGCCCGAAAGTCTGGCGGCGCTTGCCCCATGAGCGAGATCCTTATCCGCCGTGCCGAACTGGCGGACGCGCCCGCTCTGCTCGACATCTACAATCACTATGTGCGCGAGACGCCGGTGACATTCGATCTGGAGCCCCGCACCCTGGCTCAGCGCCAGGAATGGCTGGCCGGGTTCGCGCCCAGGGGCCGCTACCAGTGCTTCGTTGCTGTCCGTGACGAGATGGCCGTTGGCTGGGCTTCCTCGGCCCGTTTCAAGGAGCGGCAGGCCTATGAGACCAGCATCGAGACCAGCATCTACCTGTCGCCCGCCGAAAGCGGCCGTGGACTGGGGCGGCGGCTCTATGGGGCGCTGTTTGACGCGCTGAAGGGCGAAGACCTGCATCGGGCCTATGGCGGGGTCACCCAGCCCAATCCGGCCTCCAACCGTCTTCACGAGGCTATGGGCTTTGTCCGCCAGGGCGTCCTGCCGGAAATCGGCCGGAAATTTGGCCGTTACTGGGACGTGGCCTTTTACGTTAAGCCCCTGGGCAACCAGCCCTAGCAACCCTGAAAAAACCCTGCTACAGGGGCCCGCTTCGGCGTGGAGACCCCATGCCTCACGCGGACATGGCGGAACTGGTAGACGCGCTGGATTTAGGTTCCAGTGACGAAAGTCGTGGGGGTTCAAGTCCCTCTGCCCGCACCAGCCAAAAGGTCCGCGAGAAGCGGACAATTTGGCTGCCAAGCCGGGCCTTGCGACAGCGTCTTGAGGCCGGTACGGCAGAGGAAAACTGAGGCCCCTGGCGGGCTGCACTTTTAAGCAAGGACGTTCGATATGCAGATTACCCAGACGGTTTCCGAAGATTTGCACCGCCAGTTCACCGTCACCGTTCCGGCCAGCGAGCTCGACAGTCGCATGACCGCCCGGCTGGAGGAAATGAAGCCGAAGGTCAATCTCAAGGGCTTCCGTCCCGGCAAGGCGCCGATCTCCTTCCTCAAGAAGCAGTTCGGCAAGTCGGTGATGGGCGAGATCGTCGAACAGGCCGTCAATGAAGGCAGCCAAAAGGCGATTGCCGATAACGCCCTGAAGCCCGCGCTGCAGCCGCGCGTGGAGCCGGTCGGCGATGTTCAGGAAGTGGTGGACGGCAAGGCCGACCTCACCTTCACCGTTACCGTGGACCTGATGCCGGATTTCGCGACCACCGATCCGGCCAAGCTGTCGGTGGAGAAGCTCACGGCCGACATCACCGACAAGGACATTGACGAGGCGCTGGATCGCATCGCCAAGAGCACCCGCAACTACACCGCCCGCGCCGAAGGCGAAGCCGCCCAGAAGGACGACACTGTGGTGATCGATTTTGTCGGCAGCATCGACGGCGTCGAATTCGACGGCGGCAAGGGCAACGACTTCAACCTGACGCTCGGTTCGGGCCAGTTCATTCCCGGCTTCGAGGACCAGTTGATCGGCTCCAAGGCGGGCGAGACGGTCAATGTGAATGTGAAGTTCCCGGACGACTATCAGGCCGCCGAACTCAAGGGCAAGGACGCGCTGTTCGTCGTCACCGTGAAAGAGGTGAAGGCGCCGGAAGAAACCGCCATCGACGATGCGCTGGCGCAGAAGGTCGGCCTGACCGATCTCGCCACCCTGAAGGACCGCATCCGCGACCAGCTCAAGAGCGATTTCGCCGCCGCCAGCCGCATGCATCTGAAGCGCCGCATCCTGGACGCGCTGGACACCACCCACGACTTCCCGCTGCCGCCCGCCATGGTGGAAGCCGAATTTGGCGGCATCTGGGCCCAGGTCCAGCAGGAACTGGCGCGCGAGGGCAAGACCGCCGCCGACGAAGGCAAGACCGAGGACGAACTGAAGACCGAATACCGTGCCATCGCGGAGCGCCGCGTGCGTCTGGGCCTGGTGCTGGGCAAGCTGGGCGAGCAGAACGGCATCTCCATCGCCGCCGACGAAGTGCAGCGCGCCATCATGGCCCGCGCCCGCCAGTTCCCCGGCCAGGAGCAGCAGGTGTTCCAGTTCTACGCCTCCAACCCGCAGGCCCAGGCCGAAATCCGCGCCCCGCTGTTCGAGGACAAGGTGGTGGATTTCATCGCCGAACTGGCCCAGGTCACCGAGAAGAAGGTGGACCGTGAAATCCTGTTCGCCGATCCGGATGATACACTGCCGGCGAAGGGCTGATTTCGGCCGTCTTCCGGGGTGGGCTTAACGGGGTCGTAATCGCGCCCTGACACGCTATATACTGGATAACGCTCCCCCGAATCAGAAGGCGCTGCATGTCGAATCCGGTTGAATATTACAACAACACCCTGGTCCCGATGGTGGTCGAACAGACCGCCCGCGGCGAACGGGCGTTCGACATCTATTCGCGCCTGCTGAAGGAAAGGCTGATCTTCGTCACCGGGCCGATCGAGGATTACGGCGCCAGCCTGCTGCTCGCCCAGCTTCTATTTCTTGAGGCTGAAAATCCCAAGAAAGAGATCCATATGTACATCAACTCCCCGGGCGGGGTGGTGACTGCGGGCCTCGCGATCTACGACACGATGCAATATATCCGCCCGGCCATTCACACCTATTGCATCGGCCAGGCGGCTTCGGCGGCGTCCCTGTTGCTGTGCGCCGGGGAAAGGGGCCAGCGTTATGCGCTGCCGAACTCCCGAATCATGGTCCACCAACCGAGCGCCAGCTTCTATGGCCAGGCGGCCGACATCGCCCGTCATGCGCAGGAGATCGTCAAGATCAAGCGCCGCCTGAACGAGATTTACGCCAAGCATACCGGCCAGACGGTGGAGGCGATTGAAAAACTGCTCGACCGCGACACCTATATGACCGGCGAGGAGGCCAAGTCGTTTGGCCTGATCGACCAGGTTATGGTGCGTCGTCCGGAAGGCGCAGAGGGCGCAGAGGGCGCGTAAGGCGCTAAAGTTCCCGATAAGCCAGGAATTTCCGGTACTTGGCCCGGATTAAACAAATCTTGATCCGGCCAGCCGTAACATGGTCGAATGTCGGGTAATGTGGGTGCTTCGGTGCCCCACGCATTGTGCAAAGCAGCAAAGGCCGGATAGGCTTGGCTGTGAAGGGCCAGGAAAGGCAAAGGTCCCGAAGATATGAGTAGCAAGGGCAGCGGCGAGTCCAAGAACACGCTTTATTGCTCCTTCTGCGGCAAGAGCCAGCATGAGGTGCGCAAGCTCATCGCCGGGCCGACCGTTTTCATCTGCGACGAATGCGTCGAACTCTGCATGGAAATCATCCGGGAGGAGAACAAGACCTCCTTCATGAAATCCAAGGAGGGTGTCCCCACGCCGCAGGAGATCTTCAAGGTTCTGGACGACTATGTGGTCGGCCAGGCGCACGCCAAGAAGGTTCTGTCGGTCGCGGTTCACAACCACTACAAGCGCATCAACTCGTCCGGCAAGAACGGCGATGTCGAGCTGGCCAAGTCCAACATCATGCTGATCGGCCCGACGGGCTGCGGCAAGACGTTGCTGGCCCAGACACTGGCCCGCATCCTGGACGTGCCTTTCACCATGGCCGACGCCACCACCCTGACCGAAGCCGCTTATGTGGGCGAGGAAGTTGAGAACATCATCCTCAAGCTGCTCCAGGCCGCCGACTACAATGTTGAGCGGGCGCAGCGCGGCATCGTCTATATCGATGAAGTCGACAAGATCAGCCGCAAGTCCGACAACCCGTCCATCACCCGCGACGTGTCGGGCGAGGGCGTGCAGCAGGCGCTGCTGAAGATCATGGAGGGCACGGTCGCCAGCGTTCCGCCCCAGGGCGGCCGCAAGCATCCGCAGCAGGAATTCCTGCAGGTGGATACGACCAACATCCTGTTCATCTGCGGCGGCGCGTTCGCGGGCCTGGACAAGATCATCTCGGCGCGCACCGCCGGCACCTCCATCGGCTTCGGCGCCAATGTGAAGGGACCGGACGAACGCACCACCGGCGAAATCCTGCGCGAGATCGAGCCGGAGGATTTGCTCAAATTCGGGCTGATCCCTGAATTCATCGGCCGCCTGCCGGTGCTGGCGACGCTGGGCGACTTGTCGGAGACGGCGCTGATCGAGATCCTGACCCGTCCGAAGAACGCGCTGGCCAAGCAGTATCAGCGCATGTTCGAGATGGAAGGCGTCAAGCTGCGCTTCCAGGAAGAGGCGCTGCATTCGATCTCGCGCAAGGCGATCCAGCGCAAGACCGGCGCGCGGGGCCTGCGCTCGATCCTGGAAGGCATATTGCTTGAGACCATGTTCGAACTGCCGACTCTGTCGGGCGTGCAGGAGGTAGTGATCACCGCCGATGTGGTCGATGGCAAGGCGCGGCCTTTGTATACCTATTCGGACAAGGCCGTGGCGCGCGAGAAGTCGGCTTCCTGATCGACCGTCCATCAGACGTGAAATGGCCCGCCTAGTGCGGGCCATTTCTTTTCAGGGCATGTTCAGAAGTCCGCACCAGAACTGCACGCCCTTTGTGGTGTCCACGTCCGTCTTTCCGGTAAAGGTCAGCTTGCCGTCCGCGCCGATGCGATAGACGGACAGGCCTGCGCTGACCTTGTTCACCGTCCCATTATCGTTCACCAGCAGCGGCGTGGTGCTGGCTGCGACCAGTATTTTCGCCGCCGGATCGATAGTGAAGGTGCGTAGCTCGAAGCTATGCGCGGGCGCATTCTGGATGCGGGTCGGCTCGCCGCTGCGCGGGTCGATGGACCACACGGCGATGCTGTTCTCGCCGCCATTCCAGACCCGCTGGCCGTTCAGCTCCACCGTCCCCGCGCCGCGATTGGTCTGGTAGACGAAGCGGCCATTGGGCGAGACATGGATAGGTCCCACGCCCTGGCCCGGATGTTTGTCCTTCCCACCCGTCGGATCGGCCAGGGCGCTTTTTACAAAAAGTGGCTCGGGCTTCAGCGTGCCGTCCCGGTTCATCGCGAACACCGCCAAGGCATTCTCGCGTTCCATCGACACATAGACAAAGCGGCCGTCGCGCGAGAAATCCAGATGGCGCGGTCCGAAGCCGATGCCGCCGCCCGGCGCGATTTTCTGCAGATTGGAGAGCTGGCCGTCCCGGAAGCCGAACACTTCGATACTGCCCGGGTCCTCCGCTTTGGCCGGCGTCGGATCATTGCCGCGGCTACTCAAGATAACGGTCTTGCGGGACGGCGTCGGGAGCACCTGATGGGCATAGATGCCGAAATCTGGGGATCCGGTCTGTTCCACCTTTTCCCCGATGCTGCCGTCGCGGTTCAGGCGATGCACCGACACCATGCTGGGGACGTTGTAGGCGATGAACAGGAACGCGCCTGTGTGATCGACGCTGATATGCAGCGGCCGCACCGGCAACAGCCGCCGTTCGCCATGTTCGGTCAGGCTGCCGTCAGCAGCGATCTTGCAGGCGATGGCGTAATGGTTCCTGTCGGACCCGGCGACGCCAGTTGGCCCGCTGGGCGGCTGACCGTTGCTGGCGGCGATGTACAGGAATTTCCCGGATGGGTGCGGCCAGGCGTATTGGACATTCGCCGGAAAACTTACCGTGCCGCGCCGCGCCAGCGCGGCGGTCGAGACATCCAGATCGTAAAGCGTCAGGTCCGGGCCGGTGCTGGCGTAGAGGGGCAGGGTGTTCGCGGCCCGCGCGGGCAGGCTCCCAAGAGCGGCAGTTCCGGCAAGCAGTCCTGCGAATCGGCGGCGGTTCAGCATCGGAATTTCCCCTTTTTTCCGGTTATAGCAGCGCCGCCGCCAGGATCATCGGGCCCGGGCGCGGAACCAACCGCGCCGGGACGCGTCCTGTCAGCGACCGGATACAGAAAAACCTTCTGTTTACAGTGTTGTACACCGGATAAGGGAACTTACCGCCCCTGCGCGACAGCCTTGTCTTGAAACGGGGCGTTAGGGGAGCCACTTTACTGTATCCGGAGCCGGCCGCTGACATGGCGGCTCTTCAAAGCGAAAGTCCTTTGCCCACCCCGGGGAAGGACCGGATCACAAGCCGGTGGGCTGACCGGCAGGAGTAAAGAGCATGGCGGAAGACGCCACCAAGAGAGACGAAAAGACCACACCGACATCCGCGCCGGTTCTGCCGCTGCGCGACATTGTCGTATTTCCGCACATGATTGTGCCGCTGTTCGTGGGCCGCGAGAAATCCGTGCGCGCCCTCGAGGAGGGGATGAATGACGAGAAGCAGATTCTGCTTCTGACCCAGAAGAACGCCGCGGAAGACGATCCCACCGCCGAAGGCCTGCACACCATCGGCACCCTCGCCACCGTGCTGCAGTTGCTGAAGCTGCCTGACCAGACCGTCCGCGTCCTGGTCGAGGGCAAGGCGCGCGCAAAGGTGACCGGATTCTCCGCCCGCACCGATTTCTTTCAGGCGGACATCGAGAAGGTTGCCGAGGTCGAGGCCTCCCCCAAGGAAGCCGAGGCGCTGGTGCGCACGGTGAAGGCCAATTTCGAGCAGTACATCAAGCTCAACAAAAAGATTCCGTCCGAAACCCTTGCGGCGGTGCAGCAGCTCGATGATGCGGCCAAGCTGGCCGACACCGTGGCTTCGCATCTGTCGGTGAAGATCGGCGACCGCCAGGCGCTGCTGGAGACCTTCAGCACCACCGAGCGGCTGGAGAAGATTCTCTCCCTGATCGAGGCGGAGATTGGTGTGCTTCAGGTCGAGCGCAAAATCCGCTCGCGCGTGAAGCGCCAGATGGAAAAGACCCAGCGCGAATATTACCTCAACGAGCAGTTGAAGGCGATCCAGAAGGAACTCGGCGAAGGCGAAGAAGGCCGCGACGAGATGAATGAACTGGAAGAGCGCATCCGCAAGACCAAGCTCTCCAAGGAAGCGCGCGAAAAGGCGATGGCGGAGGTCAAGAAGCTCCGCTCCATGTCGCCCATGTCGGCGGAAGCCACGGTCGTGCGCAACTATCTGGATTGGCTGCTCTCCCTGCCATGGGGCAAGAAGAGCAAGGTCAAGCGCGACATCGTTGCCGCCGAAGAGGTTCTGAACGACGACCACTATGGTCTGGACAAGGTCAAGGAACGCATCCTGGAATATCTCGCCGTGCAGCAGCGCGTCGGGAAGCTGAAGGGTCCGATCCTGTGCCTGGTCGGCCCCCCGGGCGTCGGCAAGACCTCGCTGGGCAAGTCTATCGCGAAGGCCACGGGCCGCGAATTCGTGCGCATGTCGCTGGGCGGCATGCGGGACGAGGCGGAAATCCGCGGTCACCGGCGGACCTATATCGGGTCCATGCCCGGCAAGATCATCCAGTCGATGAAGAAGGCCAAAAGCAACAATCCGCTCTTCCTGCTTGACGAGATCGATAAGCTGGGCGCGGATTATCGCGGCGATCCCTCATCGGCACTGCTGGAGGTTCTTGACCCCGAGCAAAACCAGACCTTCAACGACCATTATCTGGAGGTCGATTTCGATCTGTCGGACGTGATGTTCGTCACCACGGCCAACAGCCTGCACATGCCGCAGCCGCTGCTGGACCGCATGGAGATCATCCGCATCCCCGGTTACACCGAGGATGAGAAGGTCGAGATCGCCAAGCGCCACCTGATCCCCAAGGAGCAGAAGGCGCACGGCCTGAAGGACGATGAATGGAAGGTCACCGATGCGGGCCTTCGCGACCTGATCCGCTACTACAGCCGCGAGGCCGGCGTGCGCAATCTGGAGCGCGAAATCGCCAACCTGGCGCGCAAGGCGGTGAAGGAGATCGTGTCCAACAAGGCCAAGTCGGTCGAGGTCACGCCCGAAAATCTCGGCACCTATGCCGGTGTCCGCCGTCATCGGTATGGCGAGATCGAGGGTGAGGATCAGGTCGGTGTCGTGACGGGTCTGGCCTGGACGGAAGTGGGCGGCGAAACGCTGACCATCGAATCCGTGATGCTGCCCGGCAAGGGCCGCTTCCAGGCCACCGGCAAGCTGGGCGACGTGATGAAGGAGTCGATCGACGCGGCGCGGTCCTATGTCCGCTCCAAGGCGACCAGCTTCGGCATCAAGCCGCCGACCTTCGACAAGGTGGACATCCATGTCCATGTGCCCGAAGGCGCAACGCCCAAGGACGGTCCGTCCGCGGGCCTGGCGATGGCGACCTCGATCATTTCGGTTCTGACCGGCATCGCGGTGCGCCGCGATGTGGCGATGACCGGCGAGATCACCTTGCGCGGCCGCGCGCTGCCGATCGGTGGACTGAAGGAGAAACTTCTCGCGGCTCTGCGGGCGGGGATCACCACGGTGATCATCCCCAAGGAGAATGAGAAGGATCTGGCCGAAGTGCCTGACAATGTGAAAACCGGCCTGAAGATCGTGCCGGTCAGCAATGTCGGCGAGGTGCTGGCGGTGGCGCTGGTGCGCCAGCCCGAGGCGATCGACTGGATCGAACCC
>JAFIHO010000020.1 GCA_017849395.1 Hyphomicrobiales bacterium | reverse complement strand
TGCAAGATCGAAGCTAGCTATGACGGCAAGGTGAAGATCGCGAACGGCGACATAGCAATGAATTCCGACGGTGAGCTGATCGCGATGGGTCGCAACATGAAGGTTGTGATCACCGATGCGAAGGGCCAGGAACGCGCCACCTATCGTATCACCTATGGCGCGCGCCTGAAGGTGGACGAGGGCGCCACTGTGAAGCGCGGCGACCGCCTTGCGGAATGGAACCCCAATGCGCTGCCGGTTCTGACCGATGTTGAAGGCACGGTGAAGTACGAAGACCTGGTCTTCGGCGTCACGGTGCGCGAAGTGTCGGACGAAAAGACCGGCGTGTCGTCCAAGGTGGTGATGGACAGCCGCGGCACGGGCTCGAAGAACGCGCCCGAACTGCGTCCGACCGTCGTCATCCTCGACAAGAAGGGCAAGCCGGTGCAGCTCCCGGCGGGCGGCGAGGCGCGTTACGTCATCTCCCCCGACGCCATTCTGTCGGTGGAAGACGGATCGACGGTCCGTGCGGGCGACGTGCTGGCGCGTATCCCGACCGAAGGCGCCAAGACCCGCGACATCACCGGCGGTCTGCCGCGCGTTGCGGAACTGTTCGAAGCGCGCAAGCCGAAGGAAGCGGCGGTTCTCGCCGAAGCCGACGGGTTCGTGGAGTTCGGAAAGGACTACAAGAACAAGCGCCGCGTCATCGTGAAGCCGAAGAACGACAAGCTCGACCCGGTCGAATATCTGATCCCCAAGGGCAAGCACATCAGCGTGCGCGAGGGCGATTATGTCGAAAAGGGCGACTATATCGTCGAAGGCAATCCGTCGCCGCACGACATTCTGCGGATCAAGGGCATGGAAGAACTGGCGACCTATCTCGTCAAGGAAATCCAGGATGTCTACCGGCTGCAGGGCGTGAAGATTAACGACAAGCACATCGAAGTCATCTGCCGTCAGATGATGCAGAAGCTCGAGATCGTGGATGGCGGCGAAACCACCCTGATCGCGGGCGAGCATGTGGATCAGGTCGAACTGGAAGAAGCCAACAAGAAGGCGGCGGAACACGGCCACAAGCCGGCCGATGGCCGCGCCATCCTGCTGGGCATCACGAAGGCGAGCCTGCAGACCCGTTCGGTGTTCTCGGCGGCTTCCTTCCAGGAAACCACGCGCGTCCTCACCGACGCCGCGGTCAACGGCAAGGTCGATATGCTGGAAGGCCTGAAGGAGAACGTGATCGTCGGCCGTCTGATCCCGGCCGGCACCGGCGGCGCCATCGCGCGCCTGCGCCACATCGCAACCGAACGCGACAAGGCGATCCAGGCGGAATCGGCTCCGCAGGAACCGGTGCCCCAGCTCGAAGGGCCCCAGGTGGCCGCCGAGTAGCTTCACTGTCATCCCCGGCGAACATCGCGGCGACGCCGCGATGTGAGGGAAGGGGACCCAGGTGCCACAAAGAAACGCCGCCCGGAGTCATCCGGGCGGCTTTTTCTTTCCCACCTTCTTCCCTCACCATGGGCGGATCTGTCCTCTGGCTCGTCCGGGGGATTGACCCGCCCATCCAGTGCCGCTGACACTCCGCCCGCCGCATGGGAGGGGAAAAAGATGTCAGGCAAACCGACAACATCAATCGCCATAGCCGCGCTCGCAGTCTTCGCAACCACCGCTCTCGCGCAGCAATCCGCGCCGCTTACCTACACTCCCGACGGAAAGATGAACTACCCGGCGGACTACCGAACCTGGGTCTTCCTCTCCTCCGGGTTCGACATGTCCTATGTAGACGCCGCAGCCCGCCCACACCTTTTCGACAATGTGTTCGTGACGCGCACGGCGCATGACGCGTTCCTCAAAACCGGCGAATGGCCCGATGGGACGGTGTTGGTGCTGGAACATCGCGTGCCCGGCACCGGCGCGGCGGTACAAGTGCGCGGCCAGTTCCAGACCGGCCCGGCTACCAATGTCGAGGCGCATGTGAAGGACGCATCGAAAGGCGGCTGGGGTTTCTATGTGTTCGGCACCAAGAGCGAGCCCGCCGCGCTGATGCCAAAGACCGCCGCCTGCTATGCCTGCCACCAAACCCACGGCGCGACGGACACCACCTTCACCCAGTTCTATCCGACTTTGGCGCGCTGACATCCAAAACGCGAAACAGGAGGCGTCCTCCCACGCGCCGCGCTAAAGTGCCATCCGATGAAAGGAACGGCGATGGCGCAACGTGTGTGGACAGGGGAGGGGGATGGCGCCAAATCGCGCCAAACAGAAATCATGCCCTTGCGCTTTTGCGCCGCCGCCTCTCGACATATTGCGCTGCTATCCCCATTTCAGGCATGTCGCCCCGTGGATAGGGGATAAGCCATGACCCTGCCCAAACCCTTCTCCTGGAATCGCGACGACGCCCGCGCCGGAAAGTTCAATGGCCGCTTCATCATTGGCGTGCTGACCACCGGCATCTACTGCCTGCCATCCTGCCCCGCACGCCCCCCGAAGCCTGAAAATGTGCGCCTGTTCACCACCGAGGCGGAAGCCAACGCCGCGGGCCTGCGCGCCTGCAAACGCTGCCGTCCCGATCTTTTCTATCGCGGCGAAGACGAAGACGTGGCGCTGTTTGATGGCTTGTCCGCCCGCGTCACCGCATCACCCGCCGATTTCGCGGACGCCTCCGCGCTCGCCCGCGCGGCGGGTGTCAGCCTGACCAAATTGGGCGACCTGTTCCGCGATCACGCCCATCTCGCCCCCGCGGGGTGGCTGCGGCGCGAACGGGTGCGCCGTGCCGCGTCACTGCTGTTGTCCGGCAAGGACAAGGTGGTCGATATCGGTTTCGAGGCAGGCTTCGAAAGCGAATCCGTCTTCCACCGCCAGTTCCTGTCCCAGATGCGCATGACACCCGGCGCCTGGCGCGCTCTGGATGGCGCAACCGCCTTCCTGCTGCATCTGCCGCCCAATTACCGCGCCCAGGAAATCCTCGCCTATCACGCGCGCGATCCCGAACGCATCTGCGAACGCGCCGAAGGCAACCGCATCTGGAAGGCGCTGGCCACGCCCGACGGCCCCGCCGTGCTGGAGCTGTCGCTGGAGCGGGAAGGGGCCTGGGCGAAAATCCATGCCGATACCAAACTCGGTCGCGACAGCATCGCGGCGCTGCATGGCGCGGCGCTGCGGATGTTGAGCCTTACCAACGACATCGCCCCCTTTGAAACCCGTCACGCCGATTTCGTCTCGCGCCGTCGGGGCTTGCGTATGCCCCTTCTGCCGACCGGCTTCGACGCGCTGTGCTGGGCCATCATCGGCCAGCAGATCCATGTGAAATTCGCCACGTCCCTGCGCAGCGATTTCATCCGCCTGGCGGGCGAAAAGATCGGCGACATGTATACGCACCCGACGCCCGAACGCACCGCCGATCTCGACATCGCCGCGCTGCATGGCCGCCGCTATTCGCGTTCCAAGGCGGGCTATCTGATCGACGCCGCCGCTGCTGTGGCGCGCGGCGATCTCGACATCGAAGGCCTGACCCGCATGTCCGCCATCGCGGCCGAAAAGAAACTCACCGCCCAGCGCGGCATCGGCACATGGACGGCGCGTTATATCCTGTTGCGCGGCGGCTTTGCCGACGCCGCCCCCGTAGGCGACAGCGCGCTGGCGACCGCGCTGCAACGCCTGCATAATCTTCCCGAACGCCCCGATCCGGATCAAAGCGCGCGCCTGATGAGCGCCTTCGCGCCTCATCGCAGCCTCGCCACCATGCATCTGTGGTCCAGCCTGAAGGAAGCAGCATGAAACGCTATTGGCACACAATCGAGTCGCCCTTTCAGACCTTCGCCGCCTGGGTGGACGAGGAAGGCCGTCTCCTCCGCTTCTACCTCCGCGCGACCGGCGCCGCGAAGGTCGATCCTGAGGCCGAGAAGAACGAGAAGAAACTGACCCATGTGCAACGCCAGGTGACCCAGTATGCCAACGGCAAGCGCCAGACATTCGACTTCGAACTGATGCCGGAAGGCCCCGACTTCAACAAGCGCGTCTGGACCGCGCTGCGCGATATCCCCTTCGGCACCACTACCAGCTATGGCGCGCTGGCGAAGAAGATCGGTCACCCCGAAGCCGCCCGCGCGGTCGGCGCCGCCAACGGCGCCAATCCCATCGCCCTCATCGTGCCATGCCACAGGGTGATCGGCAGCAACGGCAGCCTCACCGGCTATGCCGGCGGGCTGCCGCTCAAGCGCAAGCTGCTGGAACACGAAGCGCGCGTAGCCGGCACGCGCTTCGACTTGTTTGGCTAGTTTGTCGCGTAGCGCAACGCGATGCGGAAATTGCGCCCCGGCAGAATCACCAGATCCTTGTTCAGCGCCGCCGCGTTGCGCGCCACCTGATCCGCCAGATTCCGCCCGATCAGCGCAAACTCGATATTCGGATTGCTGGTGAAAGGACGCCACGCGATCTGCGCATCGACCGATACATAACCCGGCGTCACCGTGTCGAACATGCCGGGATTGTTCTGCTCGCCGACCTGCATCACCGTGAACCCGGCATCGACCTCCGGGCTTTCCCAGGACAGACCGCCGCCGAACCGCCATGGCGGAATGCGCGGCACATTCGTCCCGCCCGCCAGCGTCGCGCGCACATAATCGCCCAGCATGTCCAGTTTCAAAATCCCGCTATCAACATGCCAGACATCGTAGGAGGCCTTTCCTTCCAGGCCCCGGAAATGGGCGCTGCCTTGGGTATAATTCATCTCGCGCAACTCGCCGGGCCCGCCGAAGGCGCAAGTACCGTCATCCTCGCAGATGCGCCCCGTCAGCGCGCCATAAACATAGTCGTCGAACTGATTGCTGTAGATGCTGCCGTCGAAGCTGAATTCATGGAAGCGCAGCCGCAAGGTCGCCTCCACCGAATTGGCCCGCTCCGCTTTCAGATTGGGATTACCGGTCTCGAAAGTCTGCGGCCCGTCATGCGCGCCGCGCGAGAACAGTTCGGTCTGCGCCGGCGCGCGCGCCGTGCTCGATCCCGTCAGACCGATTTTCACCGCATCCGTCAGATCGTACAGAAGCCCAATGGACCCGCTGACCGGCGTAAAATCACGCCCCGTATAGACATCCGATGCAGGTGTTCCCTGGATGCGCACAACTTCCACACGGCCGCCCGCCTGCAGATGCAGGCTGCTTCCAATGGGTGCTTCTGTGAACAGAAAGCCGGCGTAATTCTGGGTAATGGTCGGCAGCAAATAGTCGGACGCTTCGCCCAGCGCCTGGAACTGCCGGTTCTGGATTTCAATGCCCAGCGCCGAACTGCTGAACGGTCCAATAGCATCGAACAGCGCTTCGGCGCGGCCGTCGAATTCCTTGTTCTTGAACGTGGAATTAACACTGCCGTCCGGGTTCTTTTCCTTGTGCTCGTAATTGCCATAGCTGCCGGTGATATTCAGCGTCTGAAACGCGCCCTGGTCGATATCCAGCGCCGATCCGGTCAGGAATTTGGTCTGGCGCATGTCGATATAGGTCGTGTCGCTGGGCACGCCATATTTGGAATCATAGTGCACCACGGCCGCGCCGATCCGGTTGCCGTCGCCGAAGAAATAGGAACTCCCCGCCGAGAACCCGTCGCCCCGGAAAAAGGAATTGGGCTGCATGCCCAGCGGCGTGTCGTAATTGTCGGTGTGGCGATAAAAGCCGTCGGCGTGGAAAGCAAAATTGCCCACGCTGGTATCGCCCAGCAGCGCAACCTGCCCGGAATCCGACACGGAATCGTATGTGGTCGTTCCCTCCCAGCTTGTCTTGTCGGTAAGCTCCAGCGGCACGCGGTTGTTGATCGCGTTGACCACGCCGCCAATAGCCTGGCTGCCATACCGCAAGGTCGCCGCGCCGCGCACGACTTCGATGCTGCGCGCCGACATGGGGTCGATCGGCACGCCATGATCGGGACCGATGTCTGACGCATCGGAACTGCTGGTGCCGTCTTCCAGAACGCGCACGCGGCTGGCGTCCATGCCGCGAATGATGGGGCGGCTGGAACCGGACGCAAAGCCGCTTCCGCTCACGCCGGGAATGTTTGCCAGCGAATCCGCGAGTGTCGAGCCGCCATTGCGCAATATCTGGTCTGAATCAACGCGAGCAGAAATGGAAGGCGGCGTGCCTCCCAGCGGGGATGCTGTCACGACCACGGTTTCGGATGCGCCAGAATGGGATTGCGCCAGGCCGGGTCCGGCGGAAGCAAGCAGCGCGACGGCTCCGGCGCTGCAAAACAGGAAGGAACGAAACATGACCAACTCCAAATATCGGAAAGCACGGGCGATGGCCCGATGCGAAGCCCGGCGGCATGGCCGGGCGCGGAATCACGACGATGGGGTTAGTTGAGAGGCGGCGCGCGGCTCTGCCAGGAGAAGGGCGGCGCGGTTGCGCTGACCGTGGCAGATAGCAGGAAGAAGGACAGCCCTGTGACAGCAGGCACCAGCGAGAAGATCGCGGCTGTCGGGCCAACGAAAATTCCAAAATGCGCGATTTCTTGGCACAGGCGGCATCCGGCCTGGTCCAGCGGATCCTGCGTATTCAGCGGCGCTTGAACCGGCGCCTGGACGCTCTGTTCGATACCGGCGCGTGTCGGCGGCGCGAAGCGGTGAATATGGGTCTGGACCGCAAAGCTTTGCAGGAAAAGCGCCAGCAGCGCGAACAGGGTGACCAACCGCGATGCGGTCGGACCGGCCTGTGCGATGCTGCGGGCACGTTTCATGTCGCGCATGTTTGCAGATTTAATGCTGGCCGTACAATGGGTCTCTTAGCGCCAGGCGAGGGCGAAAGTGCGCACCACGCAATGAGGATGATGCATAAGTGCGGTCACCATATAATCCCGCACCGGCTCCGGCGCGGTTTCCAGCGCGCGTTCATACCAATGCAACGCACCCGCAAGACTGCCATCGGCGGCAACGTAGGAAGCGTGATTGAACGCGCCGCGAAAATCGCCCGCTTCCGCCGCACGGCGGAAACATGCGCGCGCCTCAGCCCTGTTTTTCTCCACGCCCCAACCATTCTCGAAGCAGCGGCCCAGCAGGTTTTCCGCCTCCGCATCGCCCGACCCGGCGGCGCAAAGGAAACAGGCAAAGGCGGCGCGGCGGTTTTCCGCCACGCCCTGACCCGCCAACAGCATCCGGCCCAGCCGCACCTGGGTCTCCGGCAGCCCTGAGGCGGTCGCGGCATCCAGCCAGTCCGCAGCCTGGTCGCCGCCCAGGGCCCGGCTGAGTTCCTCATTGCTCATTTCGGACAGCGCGGCGGCCCGCCACGCTTCGGGAGGCTGGTGAGGACGGTGGCGCACTGGCAGGGGGTGGATATTGCTCAAAGAAATCTCCTGAAAGTGATAATCACTATCAAGATTGAAGTTGTTGGATTCTTCTGGCCGAGTCAATGCGAGTGACTCGCAACTGATAGGTTGAAATATCCTTATCGCGCCGCTTGACCCTCCCGGCCCCCCTGGGTATAAGCCGCCACCTTTCAGGGCAGGCCGTCTGCGGGAATTTCTGCAAAAACGC
>JAFIHO010000215.1 GCA_017849395.1 Hyphomicrobiales bacterium | reverse complement strand
TCCATGCCCTTGGCCAGCGCCAGCGCCGAGCACACAACCCGCCCCTGCGCGTCTATGCGCGCCAGGTTGGAGAAATAGCGCACCCCGATCAGCGTGTCGGACAGGATGCCGTCGCAATTGCCGCTCATGTCGCGTACATCCGAGAGGCTTCCCACCGCGCGCATGATCTGTTCGGCGGATGCCAGAAGATTCTGGTCGCTGGTGGCAGCACTGCGGGCCGATTGCGCCAGCCGCTCATGCACGGCGCTGATGTCGCCGCGTGCGCGTGCAATGCCCTGCATGATGCTGACCACCACCACCGGCAGCAGCGCTATGGTTATGATCGCCTGAAGGCGCTGGCGAAGCGTCCAGCCGGAATCCGGCAGGGGCAGGGAATTATTTGGGGCGTTTCTTTCCGGCGTCGTCCCGAGGGCTGAGCTTATCAAGCTGCGCCATGATTTCACGGGCTGCGTCTCCCTCGGCCGGCCGCGCGTCGCCCAAGGCCTCGCCGCCGTCCAGAATATCAATCAATGTCTTGCGCGCCCGCGCAACTCTGCTTTTCACGGTGCCGACGGCGCATTTACAGATCGCCGCTGCATCTTCATACGAGAATCCGCCTGCTCCGACCAGTATCAGGGCCTCGCGCTGTTCATCGGACAGGTGCCGCAGGGCCCGGGCCGTGTCAGACAGTTCGGCCGAAAACATCTGGTCTTCGCCGCCGCCGGGAATGCGTTCGGCCGCATCCTGGTCCCAGGGCGCCTGACGCCAGGCGCGGCGGCGATCGGAATAGAACTGGTTGCGTAAAATCGTAAACAGCCAGGCTTTCAGGTTCGTGCCCGGAATGAAGCTGGACCGGCTCTGCCAGGCCTTGACTAGCGTTTCCTGCGCCAGATCGTCGGCGCTTTCCTGATTGCCAGTCAGAGAGCGGGCAAAAGCGCGCAGGAACGGGATCAAGGCCAGCAGGTCGGTCCTGAAGTCGGGGTTTTCCGGCTTTTCCATGGGTCTGATCGAAGGTGAGGATGCTGGCATCACGAGGCCTTTTTCCCGCTTTTCTGCTCTTCGGCGTCGTCGATCTTGCGCAACAGATCGAGGAAATCGTCCGGTACAGGTTCCTGGGCGACATCGTCATACATGCGGCGCAGTTCGCGCCCGATGGCGCGCTGACGTGCGCGGATCGCCCGCGATTTTTCGTTCGGCTTTTCTTCGCTAGACACGGTCTGATCCCATTGCTGCATCATGACTGCTAAACCGTTCCTCAAGGTTGCGCTGCAATGAACGCAGATGGCTCCAATACCGCCTGCCCCATTTCAGCCCCCTCGAAGGAACCAACGAACTGATCTTGGTATGGTTCCGTCCAGAGTGGAACTTTTTTGGCTGGTGTAAGTTCCTGTCCTGAGCTTTTCTCCAGGGCCGAAGGAGCCATTCCATGAGCATGTCGCAGACCCTAGCGCCGCATCTTCCCTATCTGCGCCGCTACGCCAGGGCATTAACCGGATCGCAGCAGAGCGGGGACGCCCATGTCCGCGCCGCCCTGACCGCGCTTCTGACGGGGGACCAGGCGCTGGCCGAAGGGGTGCCGCCCCGGGTAGGCCTGTACCGGCTGTTCCACGCCATCTGGCAGAGCGGCGCCGAGCATTATGACGAAATTGTATCAGACATCTCCGGGAAGAGCCCGGAAACCCGCCTCAGAACCCTGTCCGCGACCAAACGCGCCGCGCTGCTGCTGACGGCGGTCGAGGCTTTCAGCCTGGAAGAAGCCGCCTTCATCATTGACGAGGACGCGGCCGAAGTGGAAAGCGCCATCCTCGACGCGCAGAAGACCATCGACAATCAGCTCGCCAGCAAGGTTCTCATCATCGAGGATGAGCCGATCATCGCGCTGGACCTGGAAAATCTGGTCAGCGAACTGGGCCACAAGGTCGTGGCAATCGCCTCCACCCGCGACGAGGCCGTTGCCAAGGCCCAGGCCGAACGGCCGGGCCTCGTGCTGGCCGACATCAGTCTGGGCGAAGGCGGCCCGGGCATCGATGCGGTGAGCGAAATTCTCTCTTCGTTCGATATTCCGGTCATTTTCATCACCGCCTACCCGGAAAAGCTGTTGACCGGAGAGCGGCCGGAGCCCACTTACCTGATCGCCAAGCCTTTCCTGCCGGAAACCGTGCAGGCCACGGTCGGGCAGGCGCTGTTTTTCCATCCCGTCGCGCGGCAGGCGGCGTGATTTGACCGCAATCAAGGGCGGTTTTCCGTCCGGCGCGTTATAATTTTTCAGATGTTGGAGATTTGAGACATGGCCGCGAAGAAGAAAGCTGCAGCGAACGGCAATATAGAGGCCCGCCTGGCCTCGCTGCGTGGCGATTTCGAAGCCCTGCAAACCGATCTGAAGGGGCTTTACGGCGATGTCAGCGTGGTGGCGTCCGAGCGGGCGGCGCTGGCGATGCGCTCGGCGGAGGAAGTGGCCGACCGCGCCATGGCCCTGGCCGAGGAGGCCGCCAAGGAAGCCAAGGTCCGTGCCGGGGAATTCCGCGACGATGCCGAGGAATGGGCCGAGGAAAATGCCGAAGAATTGCGTGCCCATGTCCGGGCCCAGCCGCTGACCTCGCTGTTGATCGCGATGGGGGCGGGGGCCTTTCTGGGCGCGATTTTCCTTCGCCGCTAGGGTTTCGGCGCGGGAAGCTGTTGATTTCCCGCGCTTCCCTCATTCCTCTGTTAAGGCCGCTGGCCTAAGCTGACGCTGTCCTGGAGGTTTCCATGTTCGCGCGGCTGGGCGCAAAGGCGGTTTTCCTGACGATGGGGCTGGCGCTGGTTTTCGCCGGCGTCCTGATGCTGCCCTTGGCGCTGGCCGCGGCGCTGGCGCCCTATGTGGGACAGGCTTGGGCCTATGCCGTTACCGGCGCGATCCTGCTGGTTCCGCCGTTGCTTTGGGCGACCATCGTTTCCCTGTCACGTCCTGCACCGCCGCCTCAGCCCACCGGCATGTTGGGTCTGGCGCTGGGTGTTCTGGGGCGCAGCGCCCCCTGGGGTGCGATCCTGTCGGGCGCCATCTCGGGCGCAGTCCAGGCGTATCTCAGCCGCAACGACAGGCGCAGATAGATCACAGGTTGCGGTCATCTGGGGAACTTGGACTGCATTCCCCACGTTCTCTGTCTGGAACCGCACAGGGAACGCACCATGCTTGGTTGGGCTCTAACTTTCCTCATTCTCGCTCTTGTCGCCGGTTACATGGGCTTTTTCGGCCTTGCCGGTCTTGCCGCGACCATCGCGAAACTTTTGCTGGTGGTGTTCGTGGTGCTGTTGATCATCAGCGCATTTTCGGGCGCGCTGCGCGGGCGGCCGCCAATCTAAAAAAATCCCCGGCCGGGGGAACGATCTTTTACGGCACCCATTATTACCAGCGAGCGGACGTCCGATCCGGAACGCCCCCAGCCCCTTCGACAGCCCGCCTCGGGTGTCCGCTCGCTTCCCAAAAAAATCAAAAGGCCCGGCAATCAGGGCATTTTGCCTATGCGGGAACTTTTCGCTCCGGCGACCGGGAACAGCGCATAGGTGATCGCGCGCCCGCTTTTGGGATGGTTGCCCAGTTCGGTCGGCATCTCCGCCGTCTGTGAAAAATAACGCCGTACCAGATCGCGCTGGTCGCGCTTTGTCTCGACAAGATACAGCAGCTTGCGGTTCAGCAAGGTTCCGGGCGCAGGCGCACCCGGCCAGCGCCAGGCTTCGTTGAGTTGAATGACTTTCAATTGCGGCTGGTAGAAGCGCAGCCATGCGGTCGTCTCATAGTCGGTGGTCAGCACGCCCTCGGCGATGCCAGCCTTCACCATCTGCGCCACCACATTGCCGACAGGCTGGAAGCCGCGCGCCAGCAGGCGCGGCATGGGATCGTTCTTCAGCGGTAGCCAGCTGAACAGCGCCTGGCCATAGACCAGCAGCAGCATGGCGGCCGCGAGCGGAGCGGCAGTGGTGGAGACGATACGCAATAGCTTGCCGTCTTCGGTGCGGAACGCACCGGCGGCCAGGATCGCCAGAGCCGGATACAGGAAACAGGGCCAGTTGCCCTGCACCCGGTCGCGCAAGCCATGGAACAGGAAATAGGCCAGCCCGGTCCAGATCAGCGCCGCGAGGAAATAGGAATCGCTGTCGCGATGGCTGGCGCGCGCCAGCCCCAGAACAGCGAGCAGGAAGATAAGCGGTGTGGCGAGCCCGATCTGCGCGCCCAGAAACTCCCCGATGAAGCGCAGCGTCAGATGGCCGTGCCCGACCCGTCCGAACTGGAAGGCAAAGGTCGCCCAGTCATGCTGCGCCTGCCACAGCAGGTTCGGCGCGAAGATCAGCGCCGCAATCGCGCCCCCGGCATAAGGCCAGGGCGATTTCAGCCAATGACGCGCGCGCGGATCGCTGACGAGCCAGAACAGCGTACCCGCGCCCAGGAACAGCGCGGCGAATTTGGACAGGAGGCCAAGGCCCGCCGCCGCGCCCGCCGCGAGCCACCACCGTCCGTCACCGGTCGCGCGCAGTTTTGCCAGACACCAGATGAAAGCGGCGCTGGCGGTGATAGATGGTGCATCGGGCGTGGCCACCAGCATTTCCACCGCCGTCATCAGGGTGAGATTGAACAGCAGCGCCGCCAGCGCGGCGCGCCTTGCGTCCATCAGGGTCAGCGCCGTTTGCCAGATGAACCAGCTTGCGGGAAGCGACAGAAGAACCGGAAACAGCCGCGCGCCCAGCGGTGTGTCGCCGAACAGCGCAGTTCCGGCGCGGATCAGAAAGGCGATCGCGGGTGGATGATCGTAATAGCCCGCGGCAAGATGCTTGGACCACAGCCAGTAATAGGCCTCGTCGCCCGACAGCGGCAGCAGCGCCGCCATGACCAGACGCAGCAGAACAAGCACAAGGATCGCGATGGCCGCATGACGCGGCGTCGTCAGCACGCGCACCATGCAGATCCCCGCCACACGCGCATCAACGCGCGCGCCAGACGAACAGGGTGGACATCGCGTAATTCCACAATGCACTCATCACCGCGCCGATCGCGCCTGCCACCCACCAGACCGGCCGTTCGACATAGAGCCAGGACGCCAGATCGACATTGGCCAGCACGCCCACCGAGGCGAACAGGCAGAACAGCACAAAGCCGCGGATCAGGGCGAAGCCTTTCAGCCGCCGGTCGCGATAGGTGAGTTCATTGTTGAGAATGAAATTGCTGGTCATGGCGATGAGGGTCGCGATCACCTGTGCCAGCCGGAACGGCTCGTTGAAATCGTGCAGCAGGGTGAGGGCCAGGGCCAGGGCAATCAGATGCACCGCAAGACCGATGGTGCCGACAATGGCGAAGAAGATGAAGCGGGGATCGACCAGGTCGCCGGTCATCTTCGCCAGCAGCAGGCCCAGAAATTCCACGCCGATCTGGGCATTGAATTTGGACTCGCCGTCGAAACGCTCGCCGAAGGTATAGGGCTGTTCGGCGATGCGCAGCCGCTCGCCGCCGGTCATGGCGATGTCGAGCAGGATCTTGAAGCCGACCGGCGACAGGCGCGGCGCGATCTCCTCCAGCCGGTCCCGGCGCATCATGAAGAAGCCGCTCATGGGGTCCGACAGCCGCACGCCGGTCAGCTTGTGGGTCAGTTTGGTGGCCAGCGCCGAGATGGCGCCACGCTTTTCGGAGAAGCTGGCGGCGCTGCCGCCTTCGACATAGCGGGTGGCGGCCACCAGATCGGCCTGGCCGGAGGCCAGTTTGGCCAGCATCTGGGGCAGCACCTTCTCGTCATGCTGCAAGTCGGCGTCGATCACCGCCACAAAAGGGGCGGCCGAAGACAGCATGCCCTCGATGCAGGCCCCCGCCAGACCCCGACGCCCCACCCGGCGCAGGCAGCGCACCCTGGGATCGGCGGCGGAAATCTCCTTTACCGCCTCCCAGGTGCCGTCCGGCGAATTGTCGTCCACGAAAATCGCTTCCCAGCGGACATCCCTGAGGGCGAGGTCCAGCCGCCGCACCAGTTCGGCGACATTGCCCCGCTCCTTGTAGGTGGGGACGACAATCGACAGTTGAGGACTGGAAGTCATTTGGGGAATCCCTGGGAGCCCCTTGGTGGCGGCGGGCCGGGGCGGCGTCAAGGGCGCATAGTGCCTGAACAAGGGAATCAAAGGCTTAACGCCAATGCGGTCCCGGATTGAGCCTTTTGGGCCTTTGTGCGTTTAGGGACAATGAGCAGCGAAGCGGGTTCACGTCCACGGCAAGATTATATCACCGGCCATAACATGCCGTCCGAGCGGCTGGCCGCTCCGAGGGTCCTGGTGGTCGAGGATGAGATGACGGTCGCCATGTTGATCGAGGACATGGTGTGCGAACTGAATTACGAGGTCGCCGCCGTGGTCTCCCGTCTGGCAGACGCCATGCAGATCGTTAAAAGCGAAAGCTTCGACTTCGCCATCCTGGACGTGCATCTGGATGGGGAAACGGTGTTCCCCTTCTGCGCGGAACTGGACCGGCTGGAAATTCCCTATCTCTTTGCCACTGCCTATGGCACCCGGGGCATTCCAGAGGAATTCCGTGACCATCTGGTTCTACAGAAACCTTTCGGCCCGGTGGAACTGCGCTGCGCGCTGATGAACCTGACGGGTTCGACGCCGCGCGATTAAGCCTCAGAAATAGATTGCATAAAGCAGAATGCCCGCAGCGACCGCGAGGGCAAGGCTGATCGACAGCACATAGCGCACGACACCCATTTCCTTGCCCTGGCGGGCTTCCTGGGCGCTGAGGATGGTCTTGTGGTCATCGACATACATGGTTCGTCTCCCTGTTTCGCTGGATCTCCGTCGGGGCGAAGCGGCTTTCCAGTTCGGCAATCAGCCCGGTAATTTCGGGCAGGCCGCTCTCGCTCTGCCAGGCGCGCAGAATATCGAGCTTGTCTTCGTCGCCGAACCGCCTGTCGCGCAGCACGTCGCCCGGCGTGCGGTAGAAACGCGATGGATTGCGCCTGATATCCTCAAGCAGCTTCTTCTTGGTCACGGCGCATCTCCCGCCCGGTGTCAGATATTGCCGGCGAGGGCCAGAACCAGCACTACCACCAGCACCAGCCCCAGCGTGCCCGAAGGGTAGTAACCCCAGCTCCGGCTGTATGGCCAGGACGGCAAAGCACCGAGCAGGAGCAGGAGCAACACAATGATCAGAATGGTTCCCATGTCCAAAATTCCTTGCTGTTCTTGAGTCGGAACACTCGCAAGGGGTGGCGGTTCCCGCAGTCCGCAAACTTTGCGTGTGCTGGAACGCACCGTGCGAAGAAGCCGTTCTCTACAAATCGCGCGAGCGCGATTTGGATGGAGACGGACATGCGGGCTTTCGGAATTTGCCTGGCCGGCGTTGCAGCCCTGATGGCCGCGAAGGGCGCGCAGGCTCAGACCGCATCTGTGCAGGCCGAGCCTTCCGATATCGTGACTACCGTGACTCCCGCGCCTCTCGCCTCCCTCACCAATCCGCCCGCCAAAATCGCCACTGCCAATGTGAAGGATGCCAGCGGCGTGATCGTCGGGGCGGTGCAGCGGGTGGAGATATCCGATGCCGGCACGCCCACCCGGGTCGATGTCGCGCTGATCGGAAAAAAGGATCATATCGTTTCGCTCGACCCCGCGCAGTTGACTTATGATGCGGCCAACAACGAAATCCTGGCTCGGTCCTCGGCCGCCCAGATGCGGGCACTCCCAAACCGGGGCTGATCAGCGAAAGCGCAGCGCGGCCAGGGCGGCCAGCCCGCCCGTCGCGGCCGTCAGGACCGTTCCCCACGCCATATCGATCAGTGAGACCTGAAGGCTCCAGCTTTTGAGCGTGGCCAGATTGGTGAGGTCGTAAGTCGCATAGGCGAAGAAGCCGAACAGCGCGCCATACACCAGCGCCGTCCTCCAGTCGCCGGTCGCGAGGGCCGGGCGTACCGCGAAGACCAGGATGCCCAGGATATAGATTAGGTAGAAGGCGACAGCCGCCCGCATGTCCGGGGTTTGGGCCATTACCGCACCCAGATGGCGGTGGTATAGCGGCTCGACCGTGTTGGTGAGCCATAGATAGTCCAGCGCTCCCATAGTGAGAGCAGCCACGCCATAGGCAATCAGATATGCGATCATGCCGCTTGTACGCGGCAACCCGTGATTCGGATTTCGTGATCCACCGGCCCGCCCTTGCCGTATGGGTAATAGAAGGTGGGTTCCATGGCAAAAATAGCGATTGTCGGCACGGGCATTTCCGGACTGGGGGCGGCGTATCTGCTCAACCCGGACCATGAGATCACGGTCTATGAGAAGGATCGCCGCATTGGCGGCCACAGCCGCACCGTGACGGTGGATTATGATGGTGTCCCCGTTCCGGTCGATACCGGGTTCATTGTGTTCAACCGCAAGAATTATCCCAACCTGAGCGGACTGTTCTCGCTGCTGGGCGTGCCGACCCATGACAGCGACATGACCTTTGCCGCATCCATCCGCGACGGCTGGCTGGAATGGGGCGCAAAGGATGTGGGTACGGTATTCGGCCAGCGCCGCAACCTGCTGCGTCCCCGTTTTCTGAAGATGCTGGCGGAGATCCTGCGCTTCAACCGGCTGGCCACACGCATTGCGCAGGAAGGCGATGAAGCGCGGCTGCGCAGCTCCATCGAAGTCTTTCTGGATGAACACGGCTTCGGTGCCGCCTTCCGCCAGGACTATCTGCTGCCCATGATGGGCTGCATCTGGTCCTGCCCTATTGACCAGATGCTGCGCTTTCCCGTGGCCACGCTGATCCGCTTCTGCCACAACCATGGCCTGATCCAGGTCTCCGACCGGCCCCAGTGGTACACCGTGCGGGGCGGCTCGCGCCAGTATGTGCGGCGCATGCTGGCCGCGCTGCAGCACGATGGCCGCCACGAGGCCCGTCTGAACGCGCCCGTGCTGGGCCTGCGCCGCGTGGAACATGGCGTGTTGCTGCAGATGGCGCATGGCACGGAGCACTTCGATGCCGTGGTGCTGGCCTGCCACAGCGACCAGGCCCTGCACCTGCTGGGCCTCGATGCCACGCTGCAGGAGCGCAGCGTGCTGGGAGCCATCCGCTAC
>JAFIHO010000214.1 GCA_017849395.1 Hyphomicrobiales bacterium | reverse complement strand
GCGCCTTCGTCCAGATCCTGCGCCACCTCGCGCATGCCTTCGTCGCTGTTGCAGGGATCCATCTGGTAACCGCGCTTGTCGCCGGTGAGCGTCTTGTTCGATCCCACCGCGTCGCGGAACGGTCCATAGAAGGCGCTGGCATACTTCACGGCATAGGCCATGATCAGCGTGTTGTGATGGCCTTTTGCTTCCAGCGCGGCGCGGATCGCGCCGATGCGGCCGTCCATCATGTCCGACGGCGCGACGATGTCGCATCCGGCTTCCACCTGCACCAGCGCCTGCTGCACCAGCAATTCCACCGTCGCGTCATTGGCCACATCGCCGTCCCGCAGCACGCCGTCATGGCCATGGCTGGTATAGGGATCGAGCGCCACGTCGCACAGCACGCCCATGTCCGGCACTGCCGCCTTGATGGCGCGCACGGTGCGGCACACAAGATTGCCGCTGTTCAGCGCCTCGCGCCCGTCATCGGTCTTGAGCGATGCGGGCGTGTTGGGGAACAACGCGATGGCGGGAATGCCCAGCGACGCCGCTTCCTTCGCCGTCGCGACCACCAGGTCGGTGGACAGCCGCTCCACGCCCGGCATGGACGCCACCGCCTCGCGCTTGTTCTCGCCATCGATGACGAACACCGGCCAGATGAAATCGGCGGACGTCAGAACATTCTCGGCGATCATCCGGCGCGTCCAGTCGTGACGGCGCAGGCGGCGCAGGCGAAGGGCAGGGTATTGGCTCATGGACTCTCTATCTTGTCGCACGGCCGGACGGAAAACCGCTGCGCGCCTTGCGGGCGCTTCGCACTTTTCCTGGCCGATGCTTCGGCTTCTTGTCGCACGGCCGGGCGGAAAACCGCTCCGCGCCTTGCAGGCGCTTTGCACTTTTCCTGGCCGATGCCACGGTCTTGCCAATTCGGCCCCGCCTGCGCAAGGGTGGCGCTAACGGTTAATCGTCCAGCCATGCAGACCGACCCCGACATCCTGTGCGAAAAGCGCGGCGCGCTTGGTCTTTTGACCCTGAACCGGCCCCGGGCGCTGAACGCCCTGACCCACGACATGATCCGGGCACTGGCGTCGCAACTGGACGCCTGGGCGGGCGACGACGCCATAAAAGCCGTGGCAATCCGCGGCGCCGGACCGCGCGCTTTCTGCGCCGGGGCCGACATTCGCGCCCTGGCGGCCTCGGCGGCGGCGAAAGACGGCATGGCGCAGGATTTCCTGGCGCGGGAATACCGCCTCAACGCCGCCATCGCGTCCTATCCCAAACCCTATGTCGCGCTGCTGCACGGCGTCACCATGGGCGGCGGCGCGGGCCTCTCGCTGCATGGCCGTTATCGCGTCGCCGACGACAGCCTGGATTTCGCCATGCCCGAAACCGGCATCGGTTTCGTGGTCGATGTCGGCGCAAGTTTCTTTCTGCCGCGCTGCCCCGGTGAGACCGGTCTGTATCTCGCGCTGACCGGGGCACGCATCGGTGTTGCGGACGCCTTGGCGGCGGGACTTGCAACCCATGCCGTACCCGCGGCGCATTTCGACATCCTGCTGGAACAACTCGCGACCGGCGCGGAAGCACACAAAGCCATCACAACGCTCTCGCATAAGCCGGGGCCGGGGCCGCTGGCGGAGCATCAACGCCGCATCGCCACGATTTTCTCCGCCGGCTCCGTCGAAGCGATACTCGAACGGCTGGATCGCGACGGCAGCGATTTCGCACGGGAATCGGCGCAGACGATCCGCGCCCGTGCCCCGCTCGCGGTCAAATATACCTTCCGCCAGATGCGCGCGGGCCGCACATTGCCGCTCGCCGATTGCCTGAAGATCGAATACCGGCTCGCGCTGCGCGCGCTCGATAATCCGGATTTTCACGAAGGCGTTCGCGCCGCGTTGATCGACAAGGATCGCGCACCCAAATGGAACCCCGCCTCCCTGGCCGCGGTTTCCGATGCATCCGTGGCGAATTGCTTCGCGCCGCTGGGAGATTGCGAACTTTCCTTTGCTTGAATGCGATTTTTTTCCTTCATCATTTGTTTGCCATGTCGCCGCATTCCTGCCTCATCGCGGGCAAGGGGTGCGACACGGGATGCAACTCGGCTCGCATTTTACGCGCCTTTAAGACATCGCGCCTAACGTGTCCCTCATACAAACAGGTGGGCCCCGCAAAGGGGGATAGAGGCAAGATGACGGCATTGGTGAAACCGCGCGATGCGGAGGCGCTGCAGGGCGTTGCTTCCATCCGCAAACATTATCTCGAAGCATTGAACCTTGTCGAACGGCTGCATCGCCATTTGCTCGACGTGATCAAGGACTAACTGGACCGTCGCGACGAGCGCGAGATCAAGTCGGTCCAGGCGCTGCTGCTGTTCAATGTGGGCGATCAGGAACTGACGGCGGGTGAATTGCGCACGCGCGGTCATTATCTCGGCTCCAACGTCTCCTATAACCTGAAGAAGCTGGTCGAAGCCGGTTACATCCATCACGAACGCTCCGAAGCGGATCGCCGCTCGGTGCTGGTGCGCCTGACCCGCAAGGGCGAAGCGGTGCGCGACATGCTGAAGGAACTTTTCGAGCGCCATCTGGGTTCGCTGGAAGCCGTCGGCAATGTGAATATCGGCGATCTGGAAACCGTGAACACGACCCTGAAGCGTGTTGAACGCTTCTGGATCGACCAGGTCCGCTTCCGCCTTTAAGGGCGTCTGCATTTCGCAAAGCCCATGCGACTCGGCTAGCCTGAGCGCATGGGTTTTTCGTTTCGCCGCCATGTTCGTTTCTACGGCGCGCTCGCCGCAGGCCTGGCGGCGGCCGGCATGGCCTTTCTCTTCGATCCCGAAACCGCCCCCCTGATCGGTGGCGACGTCTTCTATCTGGTGTTCCTGATCCTGTGCGTGCTGCTGGCGCGTCAGAAGGCCGCCGACCTCAGGCGCCGCGCCAGGGACGAAGACGAGGGCATCGCCGTCGTCCTTCTGATCCTGGCCGTCACCACCCTGTTCTTCTTCGAGGCGGTGTTCGCGGCGGTGAACCACAAGCCGGGGATAGAGGTGCTGCCGGTGGTGCTGGCGGGGATCGGCGCGTTGCTGGGCTGGTTCGTTCTGCACACATCCATGGCGTTCCATTATGCCGACCTGCATTATTTCGGCGATGGCCGTGAACGCGACCTGGAATTTCCGGGCAAGGGCGATCCCTGTCCCTGGGACTTCCTCTATTTTTCCTTTGTCGTCGGCATGACGGCACAGGTATCGGATGTGCAGGTGAAGACCATCGGCATGCGCCGCACCGTGCTGTGGCACAGTATCGTGTCGTTCTTTTGCAATACCGTATTTATCGCGATGGCGGTGAACGCGGCGGTTGCTATGGCTTCATGACCCGGCACTCGGCCGGTTGCGGAGGCAAACGAAACCGATGACCCGCCCGGCCCATCACAGCCGCATTCTGTGGCGGATAAAAACATTTCATACCGCCGCCTGGCTGCTGTTCGCTTTGGCGATCCTGGCTATTCCAATTGCCGTAATCCTGGACCGCCTGTCCCTTGCACTATGGCTCAGCCTTCTGGTGTGGGCAGAGGTGTTCATCCTGCTCTTCAACGGCATGCGCTGTCCGCTGACGGGGATAGCGGCCCGCTACACCGCCGACCGCGCCGACAATTTCGACATCTTCCTTCCGGCATGGCTGGCCCGGCACAACAAGCTGATCTTCGGAACCGTGTTCGCCGCTGCCCAGCTATTTCTGCTGTGGCGCTGGCAGATGGATTGAGAGGATATTGTTATTTCGGCGGAAGCGGCACAAACGCACTCACCCTGCGCCTGTATTCCGCATAACCCGGCCGCCGGTCTTCGATCTTTTCTTCCATCAGCGTGACGCCCGACACTTGCAACAGCAGGAACGTCACGATCGCCGGACTAAGCAACAGCCACCAGGCGCCGGTAGCGGAAAGGCCCATCAGAAAAAATCCCCACCACATCGCCGCCTCTCCGAAATAGTTGGGATGTCGCGACCAGCCCCACAGGCCACGGTCCATCACTTTACCCTTGTTGGCCGGATCACCGCGGAACCGCGCCAGTTGCTGATCGGCTATCGCTTCGAAAACGAACCCCGCCGCCGCCAGGCCGATGCCCGCGTAATCGAGAATCGCGAGCGTCCTGTTCATCATGTCCGTGGCCACCAGGGCAGCAGGAATGAACCACATTCGAATGACTTGCAAAAGGATCCCCTGG